>NZ_JBSQYS010000054.1:0-22733 GCF_055140945.1 Sunxiuqinia sp. | reverse complement strand
GAATCAAAATCAGGCGGCGTTGCACCTCCGGGGTGCTCGCTTGAATGTTTTTCATGCTCCGGTGCATCTCCAGGGTGCAAGCGAGCATGTTCGAAGTGGGGGGCCCCACTTCCGATGTACCCCCCTGGGGTGTTAAATAGACCTTATTTTGAATGAAACTAAATTATCGCTATCAAAATTAATTATTCTGTAAACTTAGCTATCTTGTTCCGCTTTATAACAATACACTATGGATTTTCAATGCACAATCACACTTAGCCAGACAACTCATTTATTGGAACAAGAGGTTGATTGGCATTATATTCAAAACGATACTTGAACATGAATCGAGCAAAACAACAGAGATTTACACCCACGTGAGTAAAGAAAGTTTAAAAAATATAAAAAATCCTTTTGATGACCTGGAAGTATAAAAAGGAAAAACCTTACAGGCCAATATCGAAGTTATGAGAAGGTTTTTCCTTATAGATAAACAAGTTCGCAGCAAGGTTAGAAACATAGTACTTCATAATAAAATTAAAATATGATTAATAAAATTGAGAGACTTGTATCAATTGGAAAGTATCGTGATTACACAGCTTCAGGACAAGTTAACTTTAATAAACTAACTTTAATTTATGGAGATAATGGTGGCGGAAAAACAACTTTAACCTCAGTGTTAAGGTCACTTACCTTAGATAATCCTTCGATAATTAGAAGTAGAATTTCTACTGCATATACACAACCTCAGGCTGCTCGAATAACGCAAACTGGAACACCAAATATCCATCATACTTTTGGAGCCTCTGGATGGACTAGACCATTTCCAAATATTGAGATTTTTGACATTCATTTTGTTAATGAAAATGTATACTCAGGATTTGACTTTAATGAAGAGCACAAAAAACAACTTCATCAATTTGTAATTGGTGCTCAAGGCATTGCTATCCAAAACCAAATTGAGCAAAACAAATTAGATAAAGCTAATTCAAGACAAAATCAAACTGCCTTAGAGTTACAATTAATTCAGCAAGTTGGGAACAATTTGACTTCCGAATTAATTACTGGTTTTTTAGCAATACCATCAGCGGAAGCCAATGGAATTGATCAAGCTATAACCGCTGCAGAATTAAGGCTGACAAACGCAAATGCTAATTCTATAATCCAAACTCTACAATTAACGACACCAATTGCTCCTTTTAGTTCAAATATCAATTTTACAACCTTACTAACAGATTTACAGACAACAATACAATCCATTCAAAATCAAACATTAGAACAATTATTCGCTAGCCACTGTCAAGACTTAAATGAAAATACCATTCAGTCACCAGAAAATTGGCTTCAATCTGGTTTTAACTATGTTACTTCCAAGGAATCTAAGAATGGAACGGAATTAAACTGTCCTTTCTGTAAACAGAGTATTGGTAATAATATGGATATTATTAATGCATACACAAGTAAGTTTAACGAAGAATTTAATGCTTTTCTATTAAGACTTAGAACTCATTTGACTTCACTTCAAAATTTTAATTTGGCGGCTTTAATTCAAGCTGTAAATACTGGTTGTACTGCAAATAATAGCAAAATTTCCCTTTGGGCAAATCATTTACCAAATACAGTTCAAGCACCAATAAATTCCTTGATTTCAGATGGAAATACTTTGCAGACCGAGCTACAAACACTGATTGCATTAGTTGAGCAAAAAATACAAACCCCAACAAGTGCCATAAATACAACCCCATTACTTGCATTTCAAACTTCATTACAGAATTTAACAACAAATATTACAGCATATAATCAAGGCGTTACAGTATACAATGGTGCAATAACTACCTTCAAAAGTGGAATTCAAACAATTCAAAATGCTCAATTGGAAGTTGACAGACTGAAAAGAATTAAGAAAAGATTTGAGCCGCCTATTGTTCAAATTTGTAATAATCTAATAGCAGAGAAACAACGATTAAGAACTTTAACAGCAGCATACCCAATTTTAATACAACAACAGAATACGGCAGCTACTGCTTTCTTTAGTAGTTACCAAACCCGAATAAATCATTATTTAGGAACTATTTTTAAAACACCCTTTAGAATTGACAGTGTAGAACATATTGCACCACAAGGAAGAGCTACGCAAAGTAAAATAAACTATACCCTTACAATTGATGGTAATCCGATATCTTTTGACGCAAATCAACCACTTAGTGCTAAAGAATGTTTGAGCGAAGGAGACAAAAGTACAATTGCACTAGCATTCTTTCTGTCAAAACTAGATATCGACCCAAATCGCTCAGACAAAATATTGGTTTTTGATGACCCTTTATCCAGCCTAGACTCCAATAGACGAACTTATACCATTGGAATTATCAAATCTGCCTTGCAAGACCTTAAACAAGTAGTTGTATTAAGTCATAATGAATATTTCTTACACTCAATTGGCAAAGACATTCCTATTGCAAACAAAAGTTCTTTAAGCATTAAACAAAATTTTGCAGCTAATGCATCAGAATTAGAGCCTTGCAATCTTGACGAATTAGTAAAAAATGATTATTTCAAACATCTCGAAGCCTTAGAAGAATTTAGAGCTAATCCCGACCTCTCAAAAAAAGACACTGTTTTTGGATGGTTAAGGAATGTTTTAGAGTCGTATCTACGATTTAAATTTTATAGAGAGCTGAGAGCAATGACCAGACAGCGTACTTTTGGAAACTTAATTTCATTTTTAAATACATCAGGTGTGGATTTTAGGGATAATGTAAACCGTGTTGATATTATAGATACCTTAAATCTTATTAATAGCGTTTCTTGGATGCCACACCATGGTAATCCTTTGCCAAACTATACATCAATAGGAATAAATCCACACACAATTACTGCTAGTGAGTTAGACAATTTAATACAAGACACTTTGCGACTAATTGATTTAAGACTTTAATTGAAATAACGAACAAAACCCAGCTGGTAATCGCTAAATCACAGGAAACAAAACCGTGTCTGGTTTAAGCTGATTATAGATTTTCGGCACGAAATAAAACTACGCTTCTTCAGCCATTCAACTGTAATTGTACTAGAAAGAATCGGGCTTTGAGCAATTGCCCAGCCCTTTGATGACTCCATACATCGGCTTATTCTTTAACAAAGAAAATTTGTATTTTAAACATTTTTTCGGAGCTTCAGGGTATGGAGAGTCTAGCGCAAACATCTTTAGCGGATCGCAAATCAAATCATTATAAAACAGAAGAACACATGACTAAAAAGCGAATATTATTTACAGGAGGATCGGGAAAAGCAGGAAAGCACGTAATCCCCTACCTGCTTGAACAGGGACATCGAGTGTTGAACGTAGACCTGAAACCGCTGGATCATCCGGGGGTCGATAATCTGGTAGCTGATATTACAGATTCCGGACAAGTGTTTAATGCCATGAGTGCGTATGCCAACATCGATGAATTGGAGCAGGGTAATGGCGTTCCAAAATTTGATGCGGTGGTACATTTTGCTGCCGTGCCCCGCATCTTGCTCAAACCGGATAATGAAACCTTTCGGGTAAACACCATGGGCACCTACAATGTGATTGAAGCGGCTGTAAAACTTGGAATTAAGAAGATCATTATTGCTTCGTCGGAAACCACTTACGGCATCTGTTTTTCAGAGGGCCAAACAAACCCGCATGTACTGCCTTTAGAGGAGGACTATGATGTTGATCCCATGGACAGCTATGGAATGTCGAAGGTTGTGAATGAAAAAACAGCACGCAGTTTCCAGCGGCGGTCGGGCTTTGATATTTATGCCCTTCGAATCGGAAATGTGATTGAACCTCACGAGTACGCTGAACTGTTTCCACACTATTTTAAAAACCCCGAAGTGCGCCGCCGAAATGCATTCTGTTATATTGATGCGCGTGATCTGGGACAGATTGTAGATTTATGTTTGAAAAAAGATAAGCTTGGTTATCAGGTTTTCAATGCCGGAAACGATCACAACGGCGCGGTTATTCCCAGCAAAAAGTTGGCTGATCAGTTTTTTCCGGGTGTACCTATTACCCGAGAATTGGAGGAACACGAAGCATTGTTTTCGAATCGAAAAATCCGGGAAGTACTGGGATTCAAAGAACAACACAACTGGCGAAAATACGTAAAATGGGACTAATTATTGGTTTGACAAGCCTCCCAACAGGTCAAGTTCATTGCTCGCGATATAGGCGAACATAGAAAGACTCGTTTATCGCCACACTACGAATAGCTAGAGCGTTATTCCTAATTTGAGAAAAACACACCAAGATGGATAAGTACAAGACTACAATTGAAACTTACAACAAATCAGCAAAGAGCTTTCAGGATAAATTCATGAACATGGATTTATATCACGACACCTATGATCGGTTTTGTGACATGATTGACAATAGAAATAATGATATTTTCGAAATTGCTTGCGGCCCTGGAAATATTACAAGGTATCTTTTAACCAAACGACCAGATTTGAATATCACTGCGATTGATTTGTCTCCCCAAATGATTGAATTAGCAAAAATCAATAATCCTACTGTTGACTTTCGTGTAATGGACTGTAGAGAAATAGGTATGATTGAGAAAAAATTCGATGCTATTATGTGCGGCTTTTGCTTGCCATATCTATCTCAAGACGAAAGTGTAAAATTGATAGCTGATTCCTATAAATTACTGAATTCGAACAGCTTAATTTACATAAGCACAATGGAAGGGGACTATGAAAAATCGGGATTTGAAACAACAAGTTTTAGCGGACAAGAACAAGTTTATGTACACTATCATCAGGCCGATTATCTGAAAAATAGATTACAGGAAAGTGGATTTGAAGATGTTGTATTACAATGCAAAGACTATCCGGAACAGGACGGCAGCGTTACAACTGACATGATATTTATAGCGCGAAAAAAATAAAAAAAATTAGGGTTGTAAGTTTTATAACAGGCGGCAGAAGTAGTGCAACGCGACTCATGAATCCTTGATCCCGAAAAGTTACCGAATTGAATCAAACGCGCGGGCAATCAGAATGCCCAAATACGACTTTTTGCTTTCAAGCATTTCGGCAAATGGTTGCTCCGAAATAACAACCTGGTTACTGAGCGTTGAAGCATGCATTAAATGAATGCGACCACCAACTTCAAGTAGAATGCCGGTGTGGGCAACATCCAGCCCGTTAATGCTGGTTACGATTCCGATAATATCGCCCGTCTTCAGGTGCTTTTCGTTGGATACAAATTCTGATTTGGGCAGGTAGAAATAGTCACGTGCCGAAATCGCTTGTTCCTGATCTGAAATGGTTTTGACCAGTTCCGGATTATCTTTCAGTACTTCATAACTATTCGGGTGAGTCGACATAAAGTTTACTTCAATATCGAGCGGTTTCCCAAACTCAGCAGCCGGCTGGCTTACCAGTCCGTTTTGCTGATTGTTGAAAATCCAATCGCTGAAATAATGCAGTCGGCTCGGGTAGCCATCTCTTTTTCCATCGCGGTAACGAATGGTTTCCAACTGGTTCGCAAATTGATCAAACTCAGGCTCTCCACTTTTTATGGTTCGGGCAAGTGCCAATGCTGTTTCAACAAAGGTGGTGCAGTCCAGCCCATCTACCTCAACAGTCAGTGGTTCGGTTACTCCATGTTCCAGCGTATGCGCCACATACGGAATTCCCAAAAACTGCTTGCCGGTTTCAGCAACCAGCTCAGCTGTTGGAAGCTTGGCGGAATCTGCATATTGAGCTAAAACCAACTGAATCTTTGAACTGTCGCTCAACTGGCACACGATCGGACGTTGAGAAGTCTGCGACGAAGAATTCACGCTTTTTTTTCCAGCCGATTGACAACCCGAAAACAAACTAAGACAGACGACAAAAAGAAACCACTTGATCATATTCGTTGAATTTGAATCGAAATTACAAAAATAAAATCCGTTGCAAGGTAGGGTAAATGGCATTTAATTCGGTCAACAATTGAAAAACAGAGAATATTGCTTAACTTTTTGAACTGGGAGAATGGCAGTAGAACGAATGAACTGGTTTCGAAACTAAGTTTTAAGACATTGACAAAGCAAGAGTTTAAACAACTGTTTGACAGGTATTTTGATGGGATTCGAAATTACATCTATTATCGGTCGGGAGACGTGGATTTAGCCACTGATCTGGCACAGGATGTCTTTTTGAAACTTTGGGAAAAACAGGTTGATTTTAATGAAAAACCGAATGTTGGACTGCTCTATAAAATGGCCAGTGACGAATTTATCAGTCGGTATCGCAGGCAACAATTGGAAATCAGTTATCAGAAAGGCCTTACGTTTAATCTGTATGAAGTGACCCCCGAAGATGAGCTGGAAGAAAAGGAATTGCAAGCGGAATATGAAAAAGCTCTGGCTGGATTATCGGAAAAGCAGCGAGTGGTTTTTTTAATGAGCCGGATGGATGGCCTGAAATATTCTGAAATTGCTGACCGATTAAAAATCAGTGTTAAAGCTGTTGAAAAACGCATGAAATATGCCCTGGATGATTTGAAAAAGAAATTACTTGCATCATGAACCACAAAAATGAACATACCAATAAACCGAGAAGCTGGGACGACGTTGAACGTCTGAACAAGCGATTGGAGGTGACTTATAAAAAATCGAAAGCCGACATTTGGGCAACAATGGAATCTAAGCTGGAGCCTTCGAACGAAGTGAAGACGATTCGCTTAACCGACCGTCCTGTCTTTCGCTGGGCGGTGGCTGCTTCTGTTGTTTTGGTTCTAGGGCTGACTGGCCTGATGCGCTTTTATCAGGTTTCGCTGGAGGCCGTTCCCGGGCAGCACTTGCTTGTTGATTTGCCCGACGGGTCGGTTGTGCAATTAAATGCGGCTTCAACAGTAAGTTATCATCCGTATTGGTGGCAATTCTCCCGAAGCCTCAATTTTGAAGGTGAAGCTTATTTTGAAGTCGAGAAGGGTAGCACGTTTACGGTTCATTCTTCCAAAGGAAGCACTTCGGTATTAGGTACCAGCTTCAACATTTATTCGCGTGATGAAGATTATCGGGTTGCATGTTTAACAGGCAAAGTGCGGGTTACAGACAATAATAACGAAAAGCTTGTTTTACTTCCCAACCAAAAAGCCAGTTTAAGTTCATCCGGATTTAACGTGCAGGAAAATGTTGATGTAAGGGAGGAAATGGCCTGGGTAAATCAGGAGTTCTTCTTCACCTCCAAAAGTTTAAGCATGGTGTTAAACGAGATTGAACGACAATATGGCGTTGAAATTAATGGTGCCGATACGCTCAATTACAAATACACCGGTAATTTTAACCGAAGACAAGATGTAGAAGAGGTTTTAGGTTTTGTTTGTAAACCATTCGGTATTAAATTTGAAAAAGCAGGAGAAAATGAATTTCGCCTGACAAACATGAATCCTTAGCATTGAACCGATATCTCATCATTATTCTATTTTTAGTTTCAACAAGCTTAAGTTGGGCACAACAAGTTGAAATCAACTGTCAACAAAAGCAATTGAACGAACTGCTGGTTGAGTTGCGAGACAGCTATGACTTGCAGCTTTCCTTTGACGATGAAAATCTGGCTCAATACAAAGTAAGTGTCGATAAAAATTTCAGCTCACCGGAAAACGCATTTGATTATCTATTGAAAGATCTTCCTGTTGCTTATGAAAAAGCCGGGGAGGTTTTTTTGTTTTACCAAGAGCGACGAACCACTACCCGATCGAAATTTCTGCTTAGCGGGCAAGTGAAGGACCGGTTAAGCTCAGAGGCATTGCCCTATTCAAACCTGTTGGTTAACGGGTTGGGAATGGTAACCGACCAGCAAGGTCTATTTTCGTTGGTGAGTGCTTCCGATAGTCTGTTTCATATCCGGGTGTCGTATTTGGGGTATTATTTAAAAGACACCGTTGTGAAGGCTGGAAGTCATTTGGTATTGCCTTTGACTCCATCAACCTACGAACTTCGGGAAATACAGGTGGAAGGTTCCCGGGTGGTAAAATCGTTACAAATTGGGAATAAAGCAGGAGTCATGCGTGTGAATCATCAGGTGGCGAAGTACCTGCCCGGAAACGGCGACAACTCGGTATTTAATCTTTTGCGGTTACAACCGGGCATTCTGGCTGCCGGCGAGCAGTCGAACGACTTGGTTATTTGGGGCAGTTACGAAGGACAAACACAGGTGTTGTTTGATGGTTTTACCTTGTTCGGCATGAAAAATTTCAATGACAACATCAGTGCAGTCAATCCGTTTATGGCAAAAGATATTCTGGTACTGAAAGGAGCTTACGAAGCAAAATACGGGGGAAGAGTTGGAGGCTTGGTAAATATTACCGGCATTGATGGTGACACGCGTGAGCTGGATTTGAAATTGAGTTTGAATAACATGACACTGAACGGTTTGTTAAGCATCCCGGTAAAAAAGCGCTCGGCGTTGGTGGTGGCTTTTCGACAAACGTATTACGAATTGTACGATTCCAGGCAGCTCTCGTTCCGAAATAGCAGGGGAGTTAATTCACCCGCAATTACAAATCAAACGATTTATCCGGATTACAACTTTCGCGATCTGAATTTTAAATATTCCGGCTCAACTTCCGGAGGAGACATGTATTCCATCAGTTCGCTAATTGCCGAAGACCGTTTCTCCAACAATTTAGACATAAGTGATTCCTGGCGCGGAACATACGAAGATCATGAACACAACAAACAGTATGCATTGTCGGCCTTTTATCAGAAGAATTGGGATTGGGGCGCGCGAACTAAATTTTCGGGGGCTTTTTCTACGCTTAATAAAGAAGTTGGAACAGTTCGGCTTTTAGAACGGCAACGAAACAACGGCAATGGAATGGGCAGTGGCCACAACAATCGAATTGACAAAAATCAGCAATTGCAAAATGAAGTGTCGGAAGCAAATTTTTCGATTGACAATCAAATACCTCTGGCTGAAAAGCATCAATTGACAATTGGTAGCTCCTTTGTTTTTAATGAGGTGAGTTTTGCAGAGGATTCATTCGATGTACAGATCGTTCGGCAGGAACATATCGGCAGTCGGTTCAACTTCTACCTGGAAGACGCGATTTCGTTGAGCCGAATGATTGAACTGAAACTGGGCTTGCGAACCAGTTATTCATTAAATCTGAATCAGTTTTTTTGGCAACCACGGATTTCGGCTGGAATTCAATTGACCAACGCATTCAAGTTAAACCTAGCTGCCGGAATTCATAACCAATTTATTAATCGCAGTTCATTGATTGACGATGATGGCAATTATCACTACTACTGGCTGATTTGCGACGAGGAAACCGTTCCGGTACTGGACGCCAAGCACTTCGTAACCGGATTGACATACCATCAGAACGATTTTACGTTCAGTTTGGAAGGTTTTTATAAAGAGACAGAAGGACTAACCCGCTATATTCGGAATTTAAGGTTCGAAGATATATTTGAAGGACAAAGTAAGACGACAGGTTTAGATGTTTTCCTGAAACAAGATTTTGGAGCTCATTCGGCCTGGGTGAGCTACACATTGAACGAAACGCTCGAGCGTTTTGACTATTTTCAGCAACAAACTTATCGGCGAGCCTTGCACGATCAGCGACATGAAGTAAAAACAGCTGTTTTGTTCAATTTCAACCCGTTTCACTTTTCGGCCAACTACGTGTATGGTTCCGGTTTTCCTGATCCGCGCCTTACTGATAGCGAAGACTTTGAGAAAGATTACCATCGTTTGGATGTTTCAGCGACTTACAATTGGCAAACAAAAAGCTTTGTGCTGGAAGGAGGACTGTCGATTTTAAACCTACTTGACTACAACAATCTGAAGTATGCTAATTTTATTCAAGTGCCCGATGATCAGGAGCTGTCCATCAACTTGCAGGCAGAAGCGATTCCTTTTACGCCAACTGTTTTTCTAAACTTTTCTTTTTAATAAAAATCATTCTTCAAAGGCGCTATTCATATCAATCTGTTCCCTGAATTTCGGATTTACTCGAATCGGTCAAGCGTTTTCAAACTTCTTGGTGGGTGTACTTCAATTGGTCCAATTGCATTATTCAAACTAATGATCAAGAAAAGTTGATTGTGGAGGTAGGGTGAAATTGATCTTATTCGGTTAGCAAGTGAAAAGAAAATAATTATCAACCTTAAATTGAATAAGATGAAAACAATGATGAGAATGATGGCTGCAGTAGCCGTAATGATTGTGTTATCCGGAACAAGTGTGTTTGCACAAACCGAGGATGTAACTGATGAGCCGATTCAGGAGCGTGCGCGTATTCACATGACTGACGAACAAAAGGAATTGATGCAGGACCATCGGCAGAACAACCGGGAAAACCGGCAGGCATTGCGGGAAACATTTTCAGCCGAACAATTAGCAATAATTGAGAATATGGAGATGACCCGCGAAGAAAGACGTGAAGCGTTGCGTGCTACTTTTAGCGAAGAACAACTAGCTCTTGTTGAAGCGAACCAACAAGCTCGCCAAGCTCAGCGCCAAGCATTGCAAGACTGTCTGACTGACGATCAAAAAGCAATGATGAGACAAAGGGGCCGGCAAGGTGGTCTGCAAGATGGTCAGCAGAATGCCCGACAAAATGCCCAGCAACATGGTCAAGAACAAGGCCGCAAAGGTGGTGGACAAGGAAATGGTAGAGGAGGAAATTAAATATCGTTTCCCAATAGTGGAGGCTTACAGGATTGTCGTTACGGTCCTGTAAGCCTTTTCCCAATCTTTTTAATTCAATGAACCATGAAGCGAGCATGTAAAGGTCTTCACACTCAAAAAGATGATTACAAGCGAGTTCCATGCCTTGCACTTGAAAAATATAAATTATAAACGGATGAAACAGATTATCCTTTTTGCTCTTATTTTAATGTTTTCATTTCAACTAAAAGCTCAAAAAAATGAGTTGCAGGAAGAGATCTATGAAAACCGGTTGGATTCGCTGATTGAAGATGTTGTTTTTGGAGACGACGAACTGAGTTATTTATTCGGGCTTAAGGATAACATGCAGTTTTTATACATGCGAACAAGTTATGACTCGCGAACATTTTATGCCGGACGCGAAATTGGAGAAAACCTGTACAACATGACCGGGCAATTGTATTATTTAAATTCTAATGGACTATTTGCAGGACTGGCTGGAGCCTGGTATGATCAGATTGATCCGGCGTATCAAATTACAGTGCTTAGCCTTGGATATAGTAAAGGATTAAAAAAGGCTAAGTTTTTTCGCTACCGTGCTTCCTTCGACTATTACCTGTACCACAATAATGATCCTGATTTTGATCCGACCTACACCAGTGGGTTGAACCTTGGAACAACATTCAAATCGAAGTCGGTTGGAACCCGTTTGAATGCGTCATTTTTATTGGGTGATAATATTGGCAAGCATCTTTCTGCTGATCTTTATGCCCACTTAACCTTACTCAAGTTTGGTCGTTACAACAAACTGCGATTGGAACCGGAAATTTCGTTCTATTTTGGGACCGAATCGGTGGCTTTAAATGGCTATGACAATCTTACAAACTTAATTGAGGGTGACTTATCCAATTCTGCTTATACCGATGAGTTTGGATTGATGAATACCCAATTGGAAATTCCACTAAGCTTAACTTATAAAGGATTTGATATAGATATTTCCTGGACACATAACTTTCCCCGATCGCTCGATCCAAACTTGCTTTATCCTGAAAACTCATTTATTAGCTTTTCTGTCGGTTATATTTTTAGTTTATAAAGCGTATGACTAAAACAACTAATTCGAAACAGTAGCTTGATAGTTCGATAAGTTGTAAACAGGATTTCTATCTGGCTTATATAATTCCTGATCTGTTATTGGATTATCTTCCTGAGTGTAAACCCATAACTGGTTTGGATCCCAAACAACAATCTCATCCCGAACATCGCCGGTAATGTTCATCACCGCGTAACACATGTCCGGATGCCCATCGTCAGGAAACTCCAGAACTTTGCGCCCATAGCCATCCCATGCACCCCCCTCTTGCGCATTGGCATTCAGAATAAAAAATTCCTCGGTTCTCCCTGTCCAGTTTAGCGGCAGACACATGCTGCCATACTGGTTGGGTTCAAAGGTATGGAGAAGCTCTCCATGCTTATCGAAAAGGTTGATGATTCCCTGATTACCCCAAAAATTGACACTGACTGTTTCCAATCCCGGTAAATCATCCCGAAAATTGGCGACTGCTGGGTTTTGCACATGTCCAATGTAATGGTGTTTGAGGATGTTCCCATTTACGTCAGCGTAGTATAGTCCTTCGTCACTTGCTGCACACAAAACTTTGGGAGCCTCATTTTTATCGAACCGGACAATGGCAACGCCGTCAGCATGATCACTTAGCTCATCATCAAGACTCCAAAGCTGGGTTCCATCATTGTCGAATAATGTGTAACCGGTTAAAAGTTCATCTTTTCCATCATTATCAGTGTCGTACGCATAAGGGTAATGACCAGTCCGGCATTCTCCCTCCCACAAAATATTCAGATCCGCATCGTATGCCCAAAGGTAACTATACCGATCTTTTAGTATGAAATCGGAATCGTATCCGTTTCCTTGCAAGTCGAGGAAGTAAATGGCGTCTCCCAGGATATGCTTAAATTTATTATGTCCGGATGAAAGTGCCTTTCCGCCTGGAGATAAGGGTGTTTTTACTTTTTTTATGATTTTGCCGGTTGCCCCTTCAGCAATAATCAGTTCTTGGTTTTTACAGTAAATGACTTCCGTCTCACCGTCTTGATTAATATCGTGGATTTGGAAAGCAACATCATTGGTTACCATGGTTTTCCAGGGATCAGGCTTTCCGGTCTGCCATAAAATCTCTCCGTCAAGTGTCATCGCAGTCAAACAACTGAGTTCACTATTTCGATCTTTGGGACCGTGATGGGTGACCTGTCCTAAAAGTACATCAACCATACCGTCGCCATTAAGATCGCCAAAACGAACATTTCTCCCTACTCCACCTTCTCCCAAGTACATTTGGCGGTATACGTGCATTTTAGGATTCTGTGCAACTAGAGAGTCTTGAAGATGTTGTTGTGCCATTTGTTGAGCTGTAGCTTGATTGTATAACTCTTCAGAGGTGGTGACTTGAACATGCTTGAAGCTTGTTGGGGAATCTGAAAGTAGTCCGATTTTGCCGGACTGAAAATCGCTGTCTTCAGCAGTCATAATTTGATTTTCGTCTTGAAAAACAGTGATTTGATTGCCTTCAACCTGTATTTTTAAATCGATTGGTGAATCTTGGTTGAAGATAAGAAACGATTCATCTAATTCTTTTTCGTTTGGTATGCGAAACGCTTTGCCCTGATCGACTTTTAATAAAACTAATTGATTATCGTCAGTGCCAACAAAGTAGTATTGCCGATCATTTTGATACCGAAAAACCAATCCATTTCGGCTACTTACTTTTTTCGGCTGAAACGAAAACTCGATGGTGTAATCAGTCCAATAGGGTGATCCGGTAACCACCATCGGGTGCCAATGATTATTGGGATTATGTGCTGTTTGAACCAGTTGACTTTGCCCTTCTCCTTGGCGCACTTCCCAGGAAGGAGGTAGATTGTAGCGAAAAGTTGTCACAATCCAAGGTGTTTTAGGACTTGCTTCCGGGAGGTAGTGATATTCAGTATGAGCGCCAACATCATAAGCCAGAGGTCCGTGAGGCATTCCTGAAAAGTCCTCGTCTATTAAAGTATGAACATCTTTATTCGACTGGCAGGCACTTAAAAGAAGAACAATCACTAAACTTGATACGAGATATGCTTTAAAAAAAGAACAGTTTATTTTCATTTGATTAGAAGAAATGGTGATGAATCTAAAAATACAATTCTTCCAGTCAAAAAAAAAGAAAAGCCGGCGCAATTTAATTACACCGGCTTTGAATGTTATTGATGAGCTTTGATCCATGATCGGGCAGCTGGTTCGTCAGGCTGAACCGGGCTCAAAATATTTTCTATTGTATATTCAGACGCTTCTTTATCTGTCAATAGGTGTGTCCATTCTAACCTTTTTTCAGGTTGAAAGCCCGAACCCGCATTTTTATATTCGGCATAATAAGCCGTTTGGTCACGGGTTGTACCACCCCAGTTCGCCCAGCCTTCGGGTAAAATATGTTTCCCAAGTTCACAGTTCATAAAAACCACTTTGGCATAATCGCGCCAGGGACGTCCAAGATAAACTTTGCTAACACCTTCGGCTGCTGTCAACTTACAGTTTTTGAAAACATAGCCATAAGCTTTCCCTTTTACGGTACTTGCAGCAGTCACGTACGAGTCGGCCAAACTGTGAATGGTGCACGCATTAAAAAGCACTGTTGAATTGCCGAAGATGAAATCGGTTGTTCCTTCAACGTAACATTCGGTGAAATACTGTCGGCTTTTTTCTCCGGTTGTGTACAATGTATCCTGATGCCCAAGCAACCGGCAATTTTTAAAGGTACTGCGATCGCCAACCACATGCAGCGCAACGCCTTGTCCAACGGGACCGGCGGTGTTGGCAATGGTCAGGTTTTCGGCATAAAAATCATCTGCTTCAACTTTTAGAGTATAGGTGTAAAAGGTACTGTTTCGGCCGCGGTCGATGGTGTCGAAATAATCATCGTAGGTAATAATTGTTTTCTCAGCACTTTCGCCAATTAATGACAGATTGGTGTTGCAAGCCGGTATCTTTACTTTTTCGTGGTAAGTGCCGTTCTTAATGTAAACAGTTACCCGTTTGTCGGGAAACGCCTTGCAGGCATCAATGGCTGTTTGCACGCTTGTATAGTCGCCACTGCCGTCTTGAGCAACGGTAATCTCCGTTTCGTAAGCCGCTGATGCGAATAAACTTGTAAAAAGAAAGAGGCTGACAACTACTACATATTTTATTGATTTCATAATGTGTATTTTTTATATTGATGATTGTGTAAGTAGTGCGAATAATTTAGTGTCATGTTTCGAGTCTTTAACAATTTGTGATAGAAGCGAAACCGAAAATATCAAATAGGTCCGTGACCTTATTTACCTACAGGTATTCAAACTTGATGCCATTGGTTTTTTCCTGTATCGACTCATTTATAATTTCGTTGGGTTAAACTTATTGCAATTGGTTATTTAAAAACGTTACGGTGTAATTTACAGTTGGTTCAAACCAGGGGTGAAATAACCAAAAAGGATGAAGTTGCACATCGAACCGATGAAGCTCATTGTAGATCCCCCACTCGTTTAACATGCCAAATAATTCGTGTTCTCCCGCCGTAAAACGCGGAAAACCACTATTTAGAAACAGCATGGGTACTGAGTTCTCATTAGCCCAATAAATTGGCGATGCTTCTTTCCAGCGATCGGGGCGGTCGTAAAAGTTTCCTTCGAGCCATTCTACGTCCGGTGAGTCAGGTCGGCGTTCCTTGTTCAGAGATAGTGGAGCCATAAAATTAATTACGCCATCCATGTCGACAATAGCCTGGACTGAGCTTGAGTAATCGGGATATCCCTGGTTGCCTTCGAACTTTTCAACGCCATTGGTTAGTCCAACCAGCGATGCGAGTTGTCCTCCGGCCGAACAGCCCGAAATTGCGATACGATCAGGATCAATGTTGTATTTTTCGGCATGGGCACGCATCCAACGAATGGCTGCTTTAATATTGTGCACGGCTGCCGGATACTTGGCTTCCAGCGAAAGTTGGTATTCAACAGCCACAGTTACAAACCCCTGCTCGGCGATTGCTTTGGCCATAGGAACTTGCAACGATTTATCGCCCGATCGCCATCCACCGCCATGCACCATAATCAGCGCCGGGTATTTGCCTGCTTCTTTGGGGTGAAATAAATCAACATGTAAGTCACGTTTACCATAAGGTGTTTCGGGCAAAGTGGCATAAATCAGGTTGTAATGAGCGGCTACATTCTCTGATAATTCAGGATTTGCCGGTCTGATTTCGGGAAAGTACTCTTTATACTTCGTATAGGACGAATTGACATTGAAAGAAGTGTCTCGGGGGATATCTGCAAATTCCTTTTTTTGAGCAAATAAGTTACTGCTAATCGCAAATAGAATGATGATGAAGTTGATTTTCATGGTGGCTTGTTGCTAAGCGATTTTTAGATTAATTCTCTTCTTTTTTTAAGATCCGATCCAAAAAGTTCACCATATAACCAACAGTTTCTTCGAACCATGGATGAACCTGCCAGAATGAATGTACACTGTTGGGAATGGTATGCACTTCGGAATAAATATCGAACGTATTCAATACCGAAATTACAGAATCTCTGCCTGCATGAAATCGTGGCTGAGCACTGTTGATGAATAAAATGGGCGGCGAATCTTCTCCTGTGTAAATCATAGGCGACGCTTCTACCCACTTATCACGCGCATCTTTTAGACTGGCACCAAACCAATAATATCCGGCTGAGTGTTTTCCCGGTGTATTGTCGCCTAAACTTTCCGAAGGGGTCGTGAAATCCAAAATCCCATCCATATCGATGATGGCTTGCACCTTTGAAGAAACGTTATTATTTCCTAAATCTCCTTCGAATTTTTCTACCTCGCCTGTAAAGCCAACCAAGGCTGCTAATTGTCCTCCGGCAGAACTTCCGGTGATGGCAATTCTATTTGGATCAATATCATACTTATCGGCATTCGCACGCAAAAAGCGAATGGCTGCTTTAATATCGTAAACAGCTGCCGGGTAAAGAGCCTCTGGCGACAAACGATATTCGATAGCTGCTGTTACATAACCTTTTTCTGCTATTTGCTGCGCCATCGGCACCTGAGCCTCTTTACTTCCTGTTCGCCAACCGCCACCAAAAACCATCACCAGTGCCGGGAGTTTTTCGCCTTTGTCCGGACGAAAAACGTCCATGTGCAAGTTACGTTTACCATACGGCGTATCGGGCAATGTGGCATAAACGATATTGTGCTCAGCTTTCACTCCTTCAGGAAGATTGGGATAGACACGGGTTACATTGGGATAATCTTTTTTGATTTTAACCCAGGCCGAATAAGGCGTATATGCGGTGTCTTTCGGAATTCCATCAATCGTAACTATTTGTGCCAATAGAGGGCTGGCGGCGCACAGAAAAATGAGAAAAACAATCGATTGCATTTGTTTCATAAACCAATACTTTTTTTAATTAAAACAGGGGAAAGTCAAAAATAAGACTGTCCCCTGATAATACCAAATATTAACTAATTTCTATTTCTAGTAATTTGGGTTTTGGTCAAGATTAGGATTACTACTCAATTGTATCGCAGGTATCGGATAGATTCCTCTCCATTCGGGAGTTATCGTTTCTTTAAAACTCCAAGTTGTATTAAAGTAGCTTCCGAAACGGATCATATCTCTTCTTCTGTACCCTTCCCAGATAAATTCGCGAGCACGCTCATTTTCTATCTTTTTTAGACTTAAATCGGTAAAAGGAGTTGCGTCACTTCTCGTTCTGACCTGGTTGACAAGAGGCAATGCCTCTGATGCTTTATCGGTTCTGAAAAGTGCTTCCGCCTTCATTAAAAGGATGTCAGCATATCTCATCAAAACAAGGTCATTATCTGCGTTATATCCAGACCATTTTGCTCCGATAGGCGAATACTTCGTTACTTTAAAACCCTCATTATCTTCGGCGGCAGTAATACTTGTTAGTGGAACTAATATGAGTTGATTGCCGTCGGCGTCAGCTAAGGGAGTTACTCCATCCAAATAGTATTGTGGACCATGATCAATAAGCCCTCTTCTCTCATCAATATCTTCATACCTGTTCAATGCTATTGTATCAGTACTATAACCACCCGCAGGAGAAAAGGGCAGGTTGTACTTCAACTTATCCAATGCAGGATTTGTGTAAAGAATAAATTGATTATTACCCGCGTTCTTAGTCGGATCCATCGAAAATGCAAGAATGACTTCATGATTATTTTCATTGGTGGAAAGGAATACATCTCCAACACTTGGTTCCAATTCAAAGGCGTTTGAATTGATCACCTTGTCGCACATATCAATCACATCAGCCCAATGAGCGGTACCAGAATACACTTCGGCATTCAAATAAACCATTGCCAAAGCTGAATAAACAGCTTCTTTGGTCAATCGTGGGTAATAAGCTGCACGATCAACATCATTAACTGAAGGTAGGTTCTCTGCTGCTGCTTTCAGTTCAGTAACAACAAATTCGAAAACTTCTGATCGCGAATTGGTTGCTGGCAGATTGTTAGGGTCAACCCTTGCATCAGTAAAGATCGGAATATTACCCCAAAGATCCATGGCGTAAAAGTATCCATAGGCTCGCATGGCTTTCGTTTCAGCAATCAGCCCTTTGAAATTCTCCGCACTGGGAGATGATTCCAAACTCTCAATGACTGCATTCGAGGTTCCGATCATTGGGAAAACATAATTCCATGCTCTCAAAATAGTTCCATTGTTTGCAGCAGTTTGGTGTCGCATAATATCAATATTATCCTGACTAAACCAACCTCCACTTGTTCTGCCCGGCACAAAGAATTCATCTGTCCCAAATTCTTCCGGACGAAATACGTCGCCGATATTGGCAAAACTTGAAAACTTCTCGTATACTCCAACTACCGAAGACAAAGCCTCTTCTGGCGTATTATAGTAATTATCAGGAGAAAGTCTGCCGTAAAATTCTTCATCTAAGTTGGTGCAAGCTCCTAAAACAATGGTCAAGAGCACTAACAATTTGAGTTTAAATATTTTGTTTTTCATCTCGTTCTGTTCTTTATTAATTCAATTAGCTATTAGAAAGTGATATTTGCACCAATACTAATGGTTTTAGCTTTTGGATAGGCCAGGTAGTCGATCCCCAATGGGAGAACCCCTGAACCTCCAGAGACATCTGAGTTTACTTCAGGATCTAATCCGGAATAACCCGTGATAAGCAACAGATTTTGTCCTGTTAGATAGATTCTTGCATTCGTCATGAATGTATTTCTGATATCGAAATTATATCCTAAAGTTAAATTGTCAAGACGTAAGAAAGAACCATCTTCAATCCATCTGGAGGAGAATTGCTTGGGTTGATCAGCTTTTACCCCGTTTGTAGTGGCTTCAACAAGAACATTTCGCCCAGGCAAATTACCTAAATAGGCCAGATTGTTTGCAGTGGCATTATAGACATCGTTACCAACTGATCCTCTGAAATTAATCGCCATATCCCAATTTTTGTAACTAAATGTGTTGGTCAAACCAAACGTGAAATCAGGTTGTGCATTCCCAATTATTTGTTCGTCTTCTTCAAATTGTTCCACACCATCAACGGTCCCGGTGTATACCAGTCCATAAAAAGTGCCTAACGACTCTCCAGGGGTAATTATCTGTGTATAGGTTCCAGACAAACCTTGTCCTTGTGCTGGAGCTGTGAGCATGTCTTTCCCTTGCCATTTGTCGTTTGCAAGACTCAGTATCTCGTTGCGGTTTGCACTGAGGTTAAAGTTTACATCCCAATTAAAATCCGATTTTTGAACAATCTTTCCATTTAATTCAAACTCGATCCCTTTGTTTTCTACGCTTCCCACATTTGCTAGTTGTGTTCTGATAGGAGATGGAGAAGGGACTTCAATTTGTAACAAGAGATCAGATGTTTTTTTCCGGTAATAATCGATACTACCAAAAATGCGTTGATCGAAGAATCCAAAGTTTAAACCGATATCTAGTTGAGCTGTTTCTTCCCACTTCAGATCAGGGTTAGCATATTGCTGTGGCAATACAATCGTAATCCGGTTTCCTCCGATCAGGTATCCTGATGTGCTGGCTCCCAAGGATGAGATTGAATTGTAGCTACCAATTTCCTGGTTCCCAGTGACACCGTAACTGGCGCGAATTTTAAGGTCAGACACTTTTGAACTATTAAAGAAGTCTTCTTGTGAAATTCTCCATGAAGCAGCACCTGAAGGGAAAAGACCCCATTTGTTTCCGGAACCAAAACGGCTTGATCCATCACGACGTACAGTAGCCGTTAGCAAAAATCGACTGTCGTAATTGTAATTAATACGGCCATATTCAGAGATCAACTTGTTACTTTCAAGGTAGCTGGTCACACTTTCGATAGAGCTAGCTGCCTGAAGGCTGTACCATTTGAACTCATCAGATAGAAATCCTTTGGCAGTATTTCGCAATCCATCATTTTTAAAATATTGGTAAGAATAACCGGCAATTGCATTAATACTATGTTTTCCGAAACTCTTATCGAAAGTTATAATGGTTTCCAGCAGTTTCGAATAATCTTCCAGCTTTTGAACACTCGCATATCCTCCCGATCCTTCGCCTTGTGGATTTGTTTTACTGATGTATGAGTTACGATCAATAGCCTGCTTGTTGTACCCCAGGTTAACTTTGATCGCCAACGGCTCAATGATTTTGTAGGTTGTTGAAAGATTTCCCAGAAAGCGGGAAGTGCTGCGTTGGTCGGTCACATCAGAAGAATAAGAAACCGGATTAATTCGGAAAGGAGGGACATGATTATAGTTCCCATCCGCATCATAAACGTTATAGGTTGGGTTGAAAACATAAGCTTCGTAGTTCATGCTCGATCCAAATTCACTACCCACCGTATTGGAAATTGCTGATTGGTCGGCAAAGTTTTGTCCGTAGTTCATACGAAGATCGAATGATAATTTACCATCCAATGCTTTATGGTTGATATTGACCCTCATATTTTCTTGTTCCAGACTGGAAGCCAGCATAATTCCATCCTGGGTACCGTAACCCATGGAAGCCCGGTAACTGGTATTGTCGTTTCCTCCGGTTAACGAAATGTAATGGCTTTGTTGGAAAGCCGTGCGGTAAATCTCATCTTGCCAGTCGGTGTTGCCACCTTGATCATTTAGGGGTAGCCCAAGTGAATTGATTTCATCACGGTACTGGTCAGCAGACAATACGTCCAGTGTTTTTGCCACGGTTGAAAAACCGGCAGATACATCATAAGTAACCTGGGCACGACCTGTTTTACCTTTCTTTGTGGTGATCATGATTACACCATTCGCTCCACGTGATCCGTAGATCGCTGTAGCAGATGCATCTTTTAAAACGTTCACCGACTCAATATCATTGGGGTTAAGCGTCATTAAAGGGTTGGTTGGCTCCTGATCAAAAATATTTGTAGAGTAGTTACCGACATTTGATTGACCTACATCAGATGTTGAAATAGGTACACCGTCAATTACATATAATGGGTCGTTGGATGCACCAATAGATGTACCACCACGAATTCGAATGGTATTTGAGCCGCCCGGTTTACCACTATTTTGACTAATGTTTACACCTGATATTTTTCCTTGGATCAATTGTTGAGTTGATAATTGCGGTCCTTTATTGAAATCATCGCTGCTGACACTTGAAACCGATCCGGTTAAATCACTTTTTTTCATGGTACCATACCCAATAGCTACCACTTCATCCAACCCAATGGATTCCTCCTGCATGCTAACATCAATTTGGCTCTTTCCTGCAACCGGAACTTCCAGCGTTTTCATTCCAATAAAAGAAAAAACTAAGGTTGCGTCCGAAGGGATACTCGATAAGATATAGTTACCATCAAAGTCAGTAACCGTTCCGTTGGTAGTTCCTTTTATAATTACGGTAACCCCCGGAAGTACCTCTCCTCCTTTGTTGGTTACTGTTCCGGATACCTTTTGAATCGTTTGTTGAGTAACTGATGGGTTTTTTGCCGAAATAACAATAAACCGATTGACAATTTCATACTTTAGGTTTTCACGATCAACTATACGATCTAAAATTTCAGAGACCGTTGAGTTACTCACATTTACAGATATTTGGCGATTGACATCAAAAATATTGTTGTCGTACATGAACGAATAATCCGTTTGTTGTTCTATTTCTTCAACAACATCTTTAACGGTGCCGCCTTGAATTTTAAGGTTTAGCTTTGTCTCCTGAGCAGTGGTTTCAGCCATGCTGCTAAGAAGGCCTAGAAATAGGCACAAGACTAGGGTCATCTTCATAATTAAGAATCTTTTAGCCCAGGGGGAGATGCTTCGACTATCTCCGCCTGAATTAGACATTTTTTTCATAAGTTTGTCATACATTTTTGTGCATTTCTGCAATCCTTTAAGTTGGTGCTTGAGATTTTGCAGATTTGCGGTTAAACAAAAAATAGATTAGAGAGGTCTGCTTATTAAGTAGGCCTCTTGATTATTACATAGAGTTTACATTTTCTTTGATATTTTTACGTGTTTGCCATCAATTGTATAGTTTATAGGAGCAATGTGATCGATGATTGAAAGCAATTCTTGTAAGCTTTCTGTTTTTACCTTGAAGCTTAAGTTCTGATCAATCGAAACGTTCTTGTCAATGCTAATATCAACTCCATACCACCTTTCCAGATAAGTCATTACATTGTTAAAAGTTTCATTGTTAATGATTAACTCATCGGTACTCCAAGAAATGATTTGTGTGATATCTCCTTGCGATAACTGGGTCTCGCGGGTTTCTACATCATATTCCGCAATCTCGCCCGGAGACATTTGAGTTAAAAACTGATCCTTACTGAAAAGTCCAACGCTTCCTTCAAGTAGTGCCACTTCTGCTTCTTGCTCCTCGTTGTAATGTTTAAAGTTGAATGTTGTTCCATATACTTCTACTTCAAGGTCGCCCGATTTTACCGAAAAGACGTTGTTTTTATCTTTTTTGACCTTAAAAAGAGCCTCTCCGTTTAGCTCCAGTGATCTGGAATGAGCGAAGCTGGTTTCGTATTTTAAACGAGTATCGCCGTTCAGCCAAACTTGCGAACTG
>NZ_JBSQYS010000053.1:0-24420 GCF_055140945.1 Sunxiuqinia sp. | reverse complement strand
GAGACAACATCGTCAGCAATATGCAAGACATCGCCAAGAGTAGAGACAACATCGCCGGCAATATGCAAGACATCGCCACGAGTAGGGACAACATCGCCGACAATATGCAGGACATCGCCACGAGTAGAGACAACATCGCCGGCAATATGCAGGACATTGCCACGAGTACGGACAACATCGTCAACAATAAGCAGGACATCGCCACGAGTAGGGACAACATCGCCGGCAATAAGCAAGACATCGCCACGAGTAGGGACAACATCGCCGACAATATGCAGGACATTGCCACGAGTAGGGACAACATCGTCAGCAATAAGCAGGACATCGCCGGGAGTGTTCAAATAACCGGGGCTTGTGTTCATAAAACTGTGTCAACTACTTATTTTAATTTGCCGTTGTAACAGTCCTTGTTTAGAATGAAGATAAATTAAACTTACAGGGACATAGATTTTGTTAAGTTTTGTAAATTGTGGAACGAAATCAACCCACAGGTCAAAACAAATCATAGTTTTACCCCGCACTGCTTGCGCCACAGCATTGCGACTCATTTACTTGAAAACGGGACCGATTTGCGGTACATACAGGAACTATTAGGACATAAATCGAGCAAAACAACGGAGATTTACACACACGTGAGTAACGAAAGTTTAAAAAATATAAAAAATCCTTTTGATGACCTGTAAGTATAAAAAGGAAAAACCTTACAATGATTACTGTATTTGGAAATATTATCAGGTTTTTCCTGACAGACAACAGAGTTGAGCACAAGCTAAAACAGACAATCGAATAAAAATATAAGCAATGGAATACAAATCACTTTTAAAACGATACCGAGAACAAGATGCAAGGGAAATTTTCGCTCATTTTCCATACAATGGCAATGCAGGAGAAACTTGGGAAGAGCCATTTAAAAAATTGGCAAATATGGCAAAGGATGAAGATTGGTCATTTCACCGACAGGAATTTATAAATCAATACCAACATCAAAACTTTCCTATTTTGACCAATTACCTGAATTATACGTTTCTCCGACTTCAAGAAGAAGGGAAAATAAAACTCTCTGAAGATGGAGACAAAGCTTGTTTCAATACAGGTTTACAGACTCCACGTGGAAAAGATATTTTTGCAACTTTTTTTAGGAACAAACAAGCAGAAGAAAGAAATCAACCAGATTGGACGCTTTATGCTTTTGTCGACACCTACTCAACAAAGCTTGAACCTTTTACACCACTACCAGACATCGCCTCATATATCAATGATGTAAACGATTTGGTTTTCAATACAAACTATGAAATCGAAGCTAATCTCGAACACTTCCTGACCCATAATGAAGAAAGACTGCCAGAAGTTTTACAAGGAAATATTCGAATGGCTGAAAATGTAATAAATGGTGAGTTGCAATCATTAAAAGGTAGAATCAGGCGAAATTACAAAATTGCTATTCCACATTGGTATGAAGAGAAAATTCAACTTCTTTTACCGCTTGTTCTTACAAACGATGAAGGGATGGCAGACTTAGCACTCGTGGTTGCTAGAGATGACAGGAGAAAGATGTATCGTGGTAAAACGATATTAACAATGGATATGGCATACGTTGATGCCCGTTTAATTACCAAACCTGCTGATGATTGGTTAAATCCTTAAAGACATTTAGAAATGACTGTCATAGTAGACAACATAGAACTTGATAAGAACAATGTCGAATTCAACAATGCTGCTGAATTTGTTCGACATACTGATAAACTTGTTTACTTGACAGGAAAAGCAGGTACAGGTAAAACTACTTTCTTAAAGTATATAAAGGATACTACAGAAAAAAACACTGTGATTCTTGCTCCGACAGGAGTTGCTGCCATAAATGCAGGCGGTGTTACAATTCACTCTTTTTTTCAAATTCCATTCGGACCATTTGTTCCTGACGATTCAAGATTAAGAACAGCTGCAACAGGAAGTGAAAACAAGGAAACAATATTTACAACATTTCGATATCGTGAAGACAAGCGAGAAATTATTGAAAACCTTGAACTCTTAATCATTGATGAAATATCAATGGTTCGAGCAGATATGTTGGATGTAATCGACAGAATTCTGAGAATATTTAGGAGAAAACCTCATTTACCATTTGGTGGAGTTCAAGTAATTCTAATTGGCGATACTTTCCAACTTCCACCGATTGCAGACAATGACCAATGGGCAATCTTGTCTCAGTTTTACAAAACACCTTTCTTTTTCAGTTCTAAAGTAATTGAACAGAATACACCGCTTTACATTGAATTGAAAAAAATATATAGGCAAAACGAACAAAAGTTTATTGACCTCTTAAATCGTGTCAGAGTAAACCAAGTAAGTCAAACAGACTTTAGAACTCTGAATTCGAAATACAATCCCACATTTTCGGGAAATGGAAGTGATTATATCATTTTGGCAACACATAATAAAATCGTCAATGAAACCAATCTCACAAAGCTCAACCAGCTTGAAACAGAGATTTTTACTTTCGAAGCTAACGTAACAGGAGATTTTCCAGATAGACATAAACCAACCGACCATTTTTTGAAATTAAAAGTCGGTGCTCAAATAATGTTCATTAAAAATGATACAGGAGAGTTTAAACGTTACTTCAACGGAAAAATTGGAAAAATTAAAGAACTCGAAGAAAGCTCAATAACAGTTGTTTTTGATGACGAGTCGGAAGTTGAAGTTGAACGTGCGGTATGGAATAACATACAATACACCTACAATAAAGAGAAAAGAAAAGTAGAAGAAGAAATAATTGGAACATTTGAGCAATTTCCTATTCGATTAGCTTGGGCAATCACAGTTCATAAAAGCCAAGGTCTAACTTTTGAAAAAGTAATTGCGGACTTAGGCAGAGCCTTTGCACCCGGACAAGTTTATGTTGCATTAAGTCGCTGTACTTCCTTTAATGGTTTGCAGCTTAAAACTCAACTTAATCAATACGCAATAAAGACTGACCCTAAAGTATTGGAGTTTGCCCAAAATGAGACACCAGGGACATTAATTACTGAACAATTAAACACAGGTAAAGCTGACTTCTATTATAAAAAAGCAAGAGAAGAATTTGGGAAAGGAGACATTAAATCTTCATTTGATTTTTTCAAACGAGCTTTGAAGTTTCGAAACGACATTGATACTGACAATTTTGAAAGATTCATAATTACACAAGGAGCCAGACTGTTGAGTTTTCGTAAAAAATTCAAGAAATCCCTTGCTGAACAAGCCCTAATAGAAGAAGAGATTTTTGAAGCTAAAGAAACAATCGAAAACTACTCTCAAGAGATTGCTGAGAAAACACAAAAAATAAAAGACCAGAATTCTTCAATTGAACTGCTCCTAAATAAAACAAGAGAATTTGAAAGTGAGACTGAGCGACTGAAAAAAGAATTGAAGCAATTAGAAAGCAAACTCTCTGATTCAAAGATTCACTCCAATCGTCTCGAAACTAAACTAAAGAAAACTGAATCTGAATTGACTGATAAAGAAAAAGAAAATCAAGCTGATAAAGCCGAAATTAAACGACTAAGAAACTTGAAATGGCACGACAAATTATTTGGAAAAACATAGAAAGCCAGTGCCCAATAAACAGGGCTTTAAGCGACACGCAGTGCCCAGCTTTGAGCCCCGGTTGAACTACAACCCGGAGCCGGATAGAACAGATTTGTGCCTGTTCAAACAAGCAAGTGAAATGAGTTATAAACTCAGTACAGCGAGCCCCTTGTTACGGCTTCTCTCAAACGGGGGAGGCCAAGGTAGGAAGCAAAACGAATGAAACCCGAAGCAAGGGCCATTCAACTTGAAGCAGCCACCTGAAAGCAGAAGCAATAGAACGGAAGAAAGAAGCAAGCTAAATGTACCCGGAAGCAGAGCGATTGTAAGTTGAAGCAGGGCGATTGTAACCGGAAGCAACGGAGATGTAAAACGAAGAAAAACCATCTCAAAAATCTGCGTCCCCTTCACCCCGAATTGCCTATTTCCGAATTTCCTCCTACTTTTGTCGCTCAATTATTGGATAAAATGGGTAAAAAGGTAGTTATCGGACTTTCAGGAGGAGTAGATTCCAGTGTGGCAGCGTATCTTCTAAAACAACAGGGATACGATGTAATTGCACTGTTTATGGTGAACTGGCACGACCGTACGGGTGCCATCACGGGCGGCTGTACCTGGGAAGACGACGCCATGATTGCTGAAATGGTGGCCAAAAAACTCGATATGCCTTTTCATATTGTTGACCTGAGCAAAGACTATAAAACGCGGGTGGTCGATTATATGTTTGACGAATATAGCAAAGGACGCACCCCGAACCCTGACGTACTTTGCAACCGCGAAATCAAGTTCGACATTTTTATGGATGAGTGCCTGAAGTTTGGTGCTGACTATGTTGCCACAGGGCATTATTGCCAGAAAACAGAGTTCGAGCAAGAAGGAAAAACGATCTACCAACTTTTGGCCGGTGAAGACAACAACAAAGACCAAAGCTATTTTCTTTGCCAGTTAAATCAAAGCCAACTAAGTAAAGCTCTTTTCCCAATTGGTCATATCGACAAACCCGAAGTTCGTAAAATTGCTGCTGAGCAGGATTTACCTACGGCAGCCCGCAAAGATTCGCAGGGAATTTGCTTTGTCGGAAAAGTTGATCTACCCACTTTTCTGCAACAACAACTGGAGCCAAAAACCGGAAATGTAATTGAAGTACCGGCGGAGTTTATGGCCAAAAAGAAATCGGTTGAAAAAACACCGGATAATTTCAAAAAACTATGTTTTGCTTACCCCTACAAACCGTGGAACGGCAAAGTAATTGGAGAGCACCGTGGCGCGCACTTTTACACGGTAGGTCAACGAAAAGGACTGAACATCGGAGGACACGATGAACCTCTATTTGTGGTTGGAACAGATGTTAGTCGCAACATTATTTATGTAGGAGAAGGCACTGAACATCCCGGGTTATATCGTCCCGGATTATTTATTACCAATGAAGAAATCCACTGGATTCGTGAAGACCTGAAAATGGAGCTTGGTGAAACCCGTGATTATGACGTGCGAATCCGCTATCGTCAACCACTCGAAAAAGCGACACTCTATCAACAAGAAGAAGGAATTTATATCCTTTTTGAAAATGAACAACGAGGAATTACAGCCGGTCAGTTCGCAGCTTGGTATAATGGTAAGGAGTTGATCGGATCGGGCGTTATCAGCTAGGTTTTCCAAGTATATTAATCCTGTCTTAACGATCCACCAAAAGCTTAACCTTTTTATATTGTAGATAATCAGTCATTTGATTAACTTTACTCGCAGACGCTTGAACAAAAGCGGAACTTAAGGAGTTTAACTAATCAGAAAACAACCTGTAAAATCAATATTATGGCAGATTTATCAACCACCTACATGGGGCTAAAACTGAAGAACCCATTAGTTTTAGGAGCTAGTAACCTGGTCAATAAGCCGGAAGTAATTCAACAACTGGAGAAAGCTGGAATAGGTGCTATTGTATACAAATCTTTATTTGAGGAGCAAATTCAACTAGAGTCTGCTCAGCTTGACGACGAGCTTCATGAGTATGAAGAACGTCATGCCGAAATGACAAGCATTTTTCCTGATATGGAACATGCCGGACCAAAGGAACACCTCTTCAATGTAAAAACACTAAAAGAAAATACCACGGTACCAATTATCGCCAGTTTAAATGCGATTTACGAAACATCGTGGGTTGAGTACGCTAAAGAATTGGAGAAGACCGGAGTGGACGCTTTGGAAATTAATCTTTATGCAACTCCCGGATATTTTGAAGTAGCTGGAGCGGGTATTGAAGACAAGCAAATACAAATAGTAAAAAGCGTTAAAAAGGCAGTTAAGATACCGGTAAGTGTAAAACTAAGTCCATTTTACACGAACACTCTTAACTTTATCAAGAAATTAGATGAGGCCGGAGTTGATGGTTTTGTGATTTTCAATCGCTTTTTCCAACCCGATATTGACATCGAGAAAGAACTATTTCATTATCCGTGGGACTTAAGTCAGGAAAAAGATTTTCAGCTTTCACTGCGATATGCCGGTTTACTTTATGGAAATATTGATGCTAGTGTCTGCGCAAGCCGCGGTATTTCAAGCTCCGAAGATGTGATCAAAATGCTATTGGCAGGAGCTGATGTGGTTCAGGTAGTTTCGGCGATTTACCGCAACCAACCACCGTTTGTTGAAAAAGTGTTGAATGACTTATCTGCATGGATGGATAAAAAAGGCTATAAATCGCTGGATGATTTCCGCGGAAAACTTTCTCGTAAAAACCTGAAAGATCCATTCGCCTATCAACGAGCACAATATGTTGATATTTTGATGAAATCAGAAGAGGTCTTCAAAAAATACCCAATGGTTTAAGAATTGCTTAATTGTAACTAGAATAGATCCTGAAAAGGCTTTTGGATAACTTATCCGAAGCCTTTTTTTATCATTATTTAAAAATCAGGAAACGATTGAAATCCTGATCTTTTTATTTTTCAGTCTGCAGCCGTCCAGCAGTTCAACCAATTGTTTCGATTGGCTGGCATGCACGCCAACAAACGCACAATCCTGTTTAAGCTCAATAATTCCCAACTGTTCTTTGTTGAGTTTGCCTTGCTTGAAAAATAAGCCGGCAATATCTCCTTTCGATATTTTGTCTTTTCGCCCTCCGGAAATAAATAAAGTTGTCCATGCAGACTTATTTAAAAGAGGTGCTTCCTGAAGTCTTTCAATGCCAACCGCCCCCAGGTAGTCTGGTAGTTCCTCTCGTTCCCAGTGAAGAATATAGGCCGTTCCGTCATTAAACATTCGCGCTGTTCGACCATTCCGGTGGATAAATTCATCTTTCCGCCTTGGCAGTTGATAATGCAGAATAAATTTAATCTCAGGAACATCAATTCCACGGGCAGCCAGATCGGTAGCGATTAATAATTGATGTGTGCCGTTTCTAAATTGAATAAGCGCCCGTTCGCGATCCATCTGCTCCATTCCCCCATAAAAGCAGCCGTGTCTGATTTTCTTTTCATTTAGGAAATCACTCACTCGCTGAATCGTATCTTTAAAGTTGCAGAAAATAATTCCCGGCTGATTTCCAATATGACACAAAGCTTTAAACAGCGCCTCCAGTTTGTCTTTATCAGGTGAAAGTATTTTTTTGATTTTAAGCTGAGAACTTTTTTCACCCAGATAATTTAAATTGACCGGATCTTTCAATCCCACAAAAGCAGGGATGTCCACTTTTTGAGTCGCCGAAGTTAGAATCTTCTTTTCCACCATCGGGAGCATTCGCAAAATCTCACGCATTTCATCTTCAAAACCAATTTCCAACGATTTGTCAAACTCATCGAGCACCAATGTTTTGATACGGTCGGTAGAAAAAGTTTCGCGCCGCAAATGGTCGGCCACACGACCCGGTGTCCCAACCAATACAGCCGGACGATGCTTTAGCTCCAGCTTATCTTTTGAAAATGAGGTGCCTCCGTAAACAGCATTGGTTTTATAGCCAGCGCCCATTTCGCGAAGCACTTGTTCAATCTGAATCGCCAACTCGCGCGATGGCGCCAAAATTAAGGTCTGAATTTCATCGCAATCCCGTTTCAATTCTGCAACAAGCGGCAACAAAAAGGCCAATGTTTTTCCGGTTCCGGTGGGCGAAAGTAAAACGACTTCAGCATTGGAGTGGATTGTCTGCTGAGCCTCTTCCTGCATTGGGTTCAATTGCTCAATATTCAGCTTATCCAGTATGTTTTTTTGATTTTTAATCGATTTTGACATGTGGCAAAGATAGGTTTATTTTAAGAGCTAATGAGTCATCGATAGTTCTGGTTTTATTTCATTCGAACAAATAAAACTAAATTTGTCGCGTCCTAAATTTATGATCATGGTTAAAAAGAAGATTCATCCTACGGTAAAGTCGAAACTGCACCCGCGTAACAAAAATCGTGAGCGTTACGATTTCAAACAATTGATTGCTGTTTGTCCTGAACTGAACGAATTTGTAAGAGAGAACCCTTATGGTGATGAATCGATTGATTTTTCAGATGCAAAAGCAGTAAAAGTCCTAAACACGGCCATACTAAAAAACAACTACGGACTAGGATATTGGGACATTCCGGCGAATTACCTGTGCCCTCCAATACCGGGACGAGCAGACTACATTCACTATGCTGCCGACATCCTGAGCAACTGCAATTCGGGTATAATTCCAACTGGTTCCTCCATCAACTGTTTAGATGTTGGCGTTGGTGCGAACTGTATTTACCCAATTATTGGAAGCATGGAGTACGGATGGAATTTTGTGGGTGCTGATATTGATCCGACTGCAATTAACTCGGCCACCAGAATTGTAAATCAAAATCCAGCACTAACCGAACGAGTCTCTTTACGATTGCAAGCCAACCCGAAAAACATTCTTACCGGAATCATCCAACCCGACGAACGGTTTGACCTGACCGTTTGTAACCCGCCTTTTCATGCATCAGCTGCTGAAGCACAAGCTGGCACTCTTCGCAAACAAAGCAAGCTCAACACACAAAAAGCAGAAAGTCCGAAGCTGAACTTTGGAGGACAAAGTAACGAATTGTGGTGCGAAGGCGGTGAAGTTGCCTTCCTGAAAACGATGATTCATGAAAGTAAGCAATTTGCAAAAACATGCTTTTGGTTTACGAGCTTAGTATCAAAAAGCGAACGTCTGCCGCTCATCTACAAATTCTTAAAACAGGTTGATGCCACCGAAGTACAAACCATCAGCATGGGACAAGGCAATAAAGTCAGTCGGATAATAGCATGGACGTTCCTTTCAAAAAAAGAGCAGAAAGAGTGGATTCAGAGATGGAAATAAGTTAGAGCTCTAATAAATGGCTTCAATCAAAATCGTCTTCCCGTTAAACTGAAACTGCTCATTTTACCCATACAAACCAATATTCAGGGAAATGCGATGGGCATTAAATCAAATGAACGGTCGCTATGTAAAAACAGATCGTTAAAAATCCTTCTCAGTGCAATAAAACCACGTTCGCAGATCAAGATGGAAAGAAAAGAAATATCTGTGGATGGAACCTTTCCCTAAAGATTATTTCGCCAAACAACTTTCATACCAATAATCTAATATTTGTTTATTTGAATATAGACTGTATCTAAATAGGAAGAGCTTGCCGCAAGCTATAAATAATAATTATCCTTTATTTTAAACAGTAAGCTTTAATTCTTTTCACACTTATGAAGAAGCTCAAAGTAAAAAATGTTTCTCAACATAATACAGGGGGGGGGGGGGGGTACCTTCTTTATTTATCAGAATAAACAGTCAGATTAGCTAAATATTGCTGAATACCATACAATATGATTATCAAACTATTAATTGCTAACGGAATTCTCAACTTCCACAAAAAACAAAGCTTATGAAAAGAATCTTCTTTTACGCCAAATTAGTTGTCATCGTTTCCCTCGTTGTTATAACTGGTTGTGAAAAAAGTAGTTTCCAAGAACCATTTGTTGATCTGGATCAGAGTAACCTAACATTAAAGAGCGTTGATCTCAGAACCGAGCTAATTAATGATTACGCAAAGATTCTTGCGACATCACTTTCAAATGAAATAAAAACAATCATTAAAAATGAAACTCAGAAACGTTTCGACGGGGACTATGATGTCCTTGCTTCAACATTTGAACAGATTGAAATAGAAAACAAGACTATTAGAGAAATGTTGAAGGAATGCAGAAGCGGAAAAGCCAGAAGCATAATCAATTTTAGCCGGATGGATAATAATGCTTTTTTTGAGAGAACAGATGAAGAAATACCTAACCTGCAAATATCTGTACCTATTCTTTGTGATGAATGGAATCCAGAAGAATTTACCCCTCCGGTAGCATATTTACCATTCGATTACAGCGAAAAAGAAAGCAAAGAAATAAATGCCTACGATTCAAATGGCAATTTGTTAAAATTGGATCCACTTAAAGAACCGGACTTTCCGGTCATTGTGGTTAGAGTTTCTGAAAGAGTCGACAAGAATAAAGAATTAATATCCACGGAGGCCACTCTGGCGATAGAAGAAAACAACAAACTAAAAAGCGTTCCAACGACTCCAACAAATTTAAGCATATCTCATGGAACATCTAAATCACTAATGCTTGAATGGAACGACTCAGATTATGAAACATCATATGAAGTATGGAGAATGGCTTGGGAAGAAACTCAGTTTTGGCATTTTAGCAACACAGTCCAGAATGATAATAATTTCATTAATAATTATACCGCTGAAGGTAAAAAATATTGGTACAAGATTAGAGCAATCAACGGTGAAGGAAATTCCGCTTGGTCAAATATTGTTGCTAGTACGTCTTCTGCCAGGAATGATGGTGAATGGTTGAAAATCAAACGGATGAAATTTACATCCAGTGGATTGAGCAGTGTAGAGCCTTGGGTAGGAGGTGCTCCAGAAATGAGAATTCGTGTTGTACAGGGACTGCAAGGAGGCGCCAATTTAATATTTACATCAGGCCGATTTGAACCAAATAAAAGAAATGACATAAAAGATAAATGGTGGTATTTTGAAGTACCGATTGTACCGTGGTATACAGCAACAGTAGGCACAGTCCTGAACATCGATTGGAGAGAAGAAGACGGCTGGCCAGAAGGCACTGTTACATTTCAGATTTCTGGTAGTTATGAGGATAAAAGCGATGATGGGACGGTAAAATATGGTGGAACAATCACAATAAGTAATGATCCCGGAGACTCTCATATTGGAAATAACTTGGTGCATTATTGGGACATAAAAGATCAAATATATAATCTGACTGGTTTTGAATATCAACTTGTCTATTAAAAAAAAATAATAATTTTATCAAAAAAATTTATAAAAGATATACTTTATGATTTCATATTTTAATAAATTGTTCCTTATACTTATTTTACTCATTTTTGTTAGTAATCATGGGAATTCACAACCTAGCTTATCTTATTATAGTTCTTCACATCCTAAAATTGGATTGGGTTACGAATTTTCCACTCGATTTTGGAGTGAAATAAGACTCTATAACAACAATGAATTCTCGGATATTACATCAGAATTGGTACTATGCAATAATGTTGCACATAAAGAGAGATATAATATTTATATTGGTGTGGGAGTGACGGCAAATTTCAATAATGGCGGCGTGGTTTTGCCTGTTGGACTACAATTTTTTCCAATTAAAGATTTTAACAAATTTTCGTTGCACATCGAATTTTTAACGGGTACTTATGCGGGAGATGACCCGTATGTCAGAAGTTCTCTAGGAATCCGATATCAGTTTGGAAAAGACGACTAAACAACTAAATTCGGAGAAGAATCCCATTCGCAATAATAGTTGAAGGATGGGATTCTTTTTAAGAAAATTCCGGAGGCTCAAAACTCCTGCTCCCGATGCGACAGAATCAGGCTAGCTTCACCAGCTTGGTTTCAAAAAGTGAACGTCTGCCGCTCATCTACAACTTCTTAAAACAGGTTGAAGCGACCGAAGTACAGACCATCAGCATGGGCCAAGGCAATAAAGTCAGTCGAATAATAGCATGGACATTCCGTTCTAAAAAAGAGCAAAAAGAGTGGACTCAGAGATGGAAATAAGTTAGAACTCTAATAAATGGCTTCAATCAAAATCGTCTTCCCGTTAAACAAAACCTGCTCGCCAACTTTTCCTCCCGATAGCGCCTGACCGATTGGTGAAACCATTGACAAACAAAAGTAATCCGTCGACTGCACATGAACCTTCCCAAAAGCAACCGATAGAAAATAGTTCCCTTGATTACAAATTACAAGGCTACCAAATTCAACTTGTGTATGTATTTTCGAAGGATCAATTCGTGCCAAATCATTTTTCAAAGTTTGAAACTTGCTCAACTGAGCCTGAAATTTATTCAACTCCTGTTGGATCATTTCCCGCCCCGTTTCATATTTATCGCCGGCACTGCTTTTGGTATCGCTATCGCGCGACTCTTTTACCGATTCTATTTCCGATAACGTTGTATTAATTCGTTCGTCCAACAATTGGGAAAGCTCTGCCAACAGCAACGCTTTTATTTCTTTACTCATTTCAGATTTATCTTCTGGATTTTAAACGGGTTGAATTCAATCCACCCTAACAATACTCATTATACCAACTCCAATGTTACGTCTTTCAAAAATCGTTCTTCCAACAAACGAACGACTCGTTTTACAACAAACTTGCGTATCTCAAGCTCAATCGGCTGTTCCGGATCCTGATGAGCCCAGTTAATTCGAGTACCTACAATAATGTGAATAATATCGTGTTCCAACAACAATTTCACCACTTCTTCGGGCGGACTGGTTCCCAATCGGGTTTCGCGGGTGTAGTTCTCAAGAACTTCCTCCACTTTTCCCATCGTCAACACGCCCTCCGTCACCATTTCAAAACCTTCCATTTCGGCCGCCGGAGGAATCGACTCTCCAGCATACCGATGTTTGATATTGACTTCCAAATCCAATTCGCGGGCAATAATCTCAGCAGTTGTACCACCACATATAATTTTCTTGCCCGGGAACTCTGTCACTCGTTTCACAAAATCAACATCTTTAATTTTATAGAACGGAGGTCCCGTTATCAGCATAAACTCTCGGGGTTTTCGAAAGTGAACAATGCCACAACTGGTATCATCCTTCAAATTAAATCCATCATTCATGGCAGCCTGGTTTAAAATCTTCCGAGCCAGACGAGTAGCCGAAATTTTATTTTCGCGGGAAATCTGCCTTTTTGCAAACTCATGCACCTGTTCTATTCCCCAACCCATCGGATATTTTTTGCCCCCCAAACCACTTTGAACAACGCCATCGGTCATAAAAATAATCCGATCGCCTTTAATCGGTGTGAACTCTCGGATACGTAAGATCTTGCCCACATTCTCTTCTCCCCTGATATTTACTTCAATTTCTTTAGGCGAAAAGTATTCGCCTTTACGGAAAATTAAAGTTGGCGGATTATCATAATTCACAATCCGAACCACTCCATCTACTTCAATTTCAATAATCGTGAATGTGGCGTAGCTCTCTTTTCCATCGCTACTACGAGGCAAAGCACGCATAAAAACCTTGGCTGCCACATCAGGTTCCGTGTGTAAGGAGGAATAGCTTAAGGCCATTGAAGCCGTTAATGTGGCTAAAACATTCGCCCTGACACCATGCCCAATTCCATCCGACAAAACCATAATTACACGACCTTCTTCCTTAATTCGACGGGTGTAAAACACATCACCACAAACCACCTCGCCTTTAGGTAGTTGTTGTTGAATATCAACATCAAAGTGATAATCAGCCATTAGTTGTCGTCCTCCCCATATTTATACGATTGAATAATGGAGTTGAGTAATTCCTCCGTTTGAGCCGCATTTTCACCCAACAAAAACGCAATCTTTTGTACGGTATCCAGATTTTGCTTGTTCACGCGTTGTGCCCGGCTAATGATTTCCTCTCTGACTAACAAAGGAGCTGACATATCTCGAATCAATGCCCCAACAACTCTATTTTTGTAGATCGAAATCACCGAAACATGCAATAATCGGTTTTGTATTTTCAGATCGCGCTCCAACATGTTTTCCCCTGAAACCATCAGCGAAGCGAACATTTTAAACACCACCTCCGGAATTAGTGAACTGAGTTCGGCTCCTTGCAATCCGGGTATTGTATCATACAGTTCTTCCAACTCTTCCCCGAACAGTCGGGCAAATCCCTGGTTTGAATCAATGACCCTAAAATCCTGATCCACGATAATGACTCCGGCTCTGATTTTGTGCATCATTGCAGATGCAATAACGGAAGCTTCCTGGGCTTGTTCCAGATTTCGTTCTGCCTTCTTCCGATCTGTTATATCAAGGATCGAACCGACGATGCCGATAATTTCATTCTCATCATTTCGAATCACAGCTTTGTTGAAAATCACATCATGCATTGATCCGTCCGATAAACGAAACTTAGTTTCGTAGCTCTGATCAACCGGCGTTTCAAATAACTCTTGATCACGCCGGGCATACATTTCAGCAATATCTGTCGGCTGAACGTCAAACACCGTTTTGCCAATGATCTCTTCCTTTTTTAAGCCTATAAAATTCTCATGCGCTTTGTTGGTGGCTTTATATATTCCGTTGATATCGCGATAGAAAATCGGGATCGGCAAAGCATCAATAATTTTCTGATGCAAATCCGGATACTGGATCATATCCGAATGGAAAGACTGGTCATCATATATCATCGTCGTTGGTATTGGATAATTAGCTAATTTTTCATTGATCATTGTTAGGTTGTCCATGAGACATTTGTCATTATAACTAGCGACTTAATTCTGGTTTTCACTTACCAATCACTGTTACTTCTACCTGTCTACTGTGACTGAACACGGCACCGTCCTCCCACTACCGCTAAATTAAAAATTAAAAACTGAAAAGGCTTATTTCAAATCAATCTAAATTTAAGGTTTAGATGCATTATATAGACAAAATTTTGTTCCATTTCGATCTTTTCGGTGATCTTTGCAAAAATCTTTACAAGAACATGCAAGTCAGTCAAATCTGCGAGCTTTTATCTGCCACAATCATCTGTGGAAATAAGTATTCATCAGCAACAATAGAGCGGGGTTACAGCTCTGATTTAATGAGTGATGTCCTGACACTGGACACCGACAACCTGCTCCTGATTACCGGATTGTGTAATTTACAAACGATCCGCACATCTGAGATGGCAGACATCAAATTCATAGTGTTTGTACGCAATAAGAAATTAAACGATGAGATGCTTGCGCTTGCTAAAGAAAATAACATGTGCATTTTGGAATCACCATTCACGCTGTTTAAAGCCAGTGGCCTGTTGTACCAGGCAGGACTAAAACCAGTTTATTGAATATGAATCTGGAATTTCACATAGAAGGAGGAAATTTTTCGCGAGCTGGTCATGCTTCGAGTGAAATAAAAAAAATGCTCAAGCAATTGGGGGTTGACTCGCGTTGCATCAAAAACATCGTAATTGCCATGTACGAAGCAGAAGTGAACGTAGTAGCACATGCTTTTGAAGGCCTTATTCAGGTTCATATCGAATCAGACAAGATTACTACGGTAATCTCCGACAAAGGACCAGGAATAGCCGATGTTGATTTGGCCATGCAGGAAGGTTACTCCACGGCGAGTAAAAAAGTAAGAGAAATGGGATTTGGAGCAGGAATGGGTCTTCCCAATATCAAAAAAAATACCGATGAGCTAACGATTGAGTCAACCGTAAATAAGGGAACAACAGTTAAAATGGTCAATCATTTTTAATGGTAACGGCAAAAACATATCACGCATTGACAGTCGACGAAAAGAAGTGCATTGGATGTATCCATTGCATGAAAGCTTGTCCGACCGAAGCGATTCGGGTAGTTGGTGGATTGGCCGAAATATCAAAAGAACGATGTGTTGACTGCGGACACTGCATGCGTGCCTGCCCGGCCAAAGCCATTTATGTAGAACAAGATGACTTAAAAATTGCTAAGACATTTAAATACCGGGTAGCTTTATTTCCGGCTGTTATGATTGGCCAGTTTCCTGAAAAATATACCGAAAATCAGATTTATGCAGCCTTGCTAAAAATTGGCTTTACCCACGCTTTTGAAGTGGAACAGCCAATTGGTATTTTGAAAGAATCGATGAAGCAATACTGCAAAACTTCACCCAACAATAAACCACACATATCTAGTTTTTGCCCCGCAATTGTGCGTCTGATACAGATTCGCTACCCTTCGTTAACCGAAAACCTGATTCAGCGCAAATCACCGCACGATTTGGGAGCTCACTTTGCCATTAACGAGTTAAAAAAACAAGGAGCTAAAGAAGATGAAATTGGCCTGTTTTACATCACCCCTTGCAATGCAAAAATTAGTTCGGTGAAAAGTCCGGTTGGTGAAAAAGAGTCGATTGCTGATGGCATCATCAATATGAATGATTTATACAACCGGGTGATGCAAGTTATCAATGATAAGGGAGCAGAAGACACCAGTCATTTGCGCGAAAATTTAAGTCGCGACGGCATTCTGTGGAGCCTGACCCGTGGCGAATCGATTCACTTTGGAGAACGCAGCATGGCTATCGATGGCATTCACAACGTCATTAAATTTTTGGAACGCCTGGAAAACGAAGAGGTACCAGAGATTGACTTTTTGGAACTTCGTGCTTGCGACCAAAGTTGTGCCGGAGGAATTTTGATGACGGGGAATCGTTTTTTAACAGTAACCAGGCTTGAGCGCCGAGCAAAACGTTACCCACAAGCCTGGAAGCTAAAAGACAGTGAGGCCATAAAAGGTTCGAAAGAAATAAAACAAAAACTAATCGCCGATAAAATCATCCCCAAACCAGCATTTAGTCTGGATAAAGATCGTGTTCGGGCACTGGAAAAAATGAACCGTGCCCAGCGAATAATCTGCTTTTTACCAGGCGTGGATTGCGGAGCATGCGGTGCTCCCAACTGTCAGGCATTAGCCGAAGACATGGTAAACGGAAAAGCAAAAATGTCTGATTGTGTCTTTCTGCAGCAAATGTGGGAAGACGAAGGAAAAATCAGCACAACAAAGGCTTTCCGAAATGTGGAGAAGAAGTGGGGAGAAAAAAGATTTCAGGCTGATTGTAATAAACGAGGAAAAAGAAATGAAGGTTTCTGATTTAATAAAACAACTAAATTTAAACGTAATTTCCGGAGAAAAAGGACTTGACCGGGAAATTAACGGAGCGTATGTTTCCGACTTACTGAGCGATGTGATGGGTAATGCTAAGGAAGAACAGCTTTGGATTACGCTGCAGGTACATCAAAATGTAATGGCTATTGCTTCGCTGAAAGATTTGGCAGCTGTCATTCTGGTAAAAGGACTACAGCCCCATAAAAGCACGATCGAACACAGCAATGAGGAGCAAATCCCCATTCTGTCAACCTCTGATTCAACCTTCGATATAAGCGGAAAACTTTATGCGTTGTTGAAACAGCAATAATGAAAAAATATCGGGCCGATTTACATATTCACACCGTTTTGTCGCCATGTGCTGATTTGGAAATGAGCCCCGATAAAATTGTACAAAAAGCTATTGACCGTGGGATAGATATTATCGCGATCACCGATCATAATGCAACCGGGCAATGTGCGATGGTAAAAAAGCATGCCGAAGGAACAAGCCTGCTCGTAATCAATGGATGTGAAGTAAACAGCAAGGAAGAAGTCCATGCAATTTGCCTGTTTGAAGATGACTATACCCGAGATCAATTTCAGCAGTTTTTAGATCAACATCTGCCAGAAATACCCAACAAGCCGGAGTACAATGGTCATCAGGTAATAGTAGACGATCGAAATAACATCGTTCATCATTCGCCACACTATTTGTTGAGTCCACTTCAGGTTGATCTGGAAACAATTGAAAAATACACACATCAACTTAACGGAATTTTCATTCCAGCCCATATCGACCGCCCCATCAGCAGTATATATAGCCAATTGGGCTATCTGCCCTCTGATATGAATGTTGACGGCATGCAACTTTCAAAATTTGCTTCGGAAAACGAAATCAGGCGGCAGTACGATATTCATAAGGAAGTAAGTTTGATCACAGCGTCTGACGCTCATTACATTGAAGATGTTGGCTCAGCATACACTGCTTTTCACCTGTTTGAACCCACGTTCCAGGAACTTCGATGGGCTTTAAATCAAAAAAACGGACGATTTGTAAAAATTGAATTATGAATGAGTTGTCGCTCCATATTTTAGATATTGCACAAAACTCCATCAGAGCCAATGCCGGGTTAATCCAGATTCACGTGAAGGAATTGCCTGACGAAAACGTGTTGTCCATCCAAATAAAAGACGATGGTGACGGCATGAAGCAACACCAAGTGGAGCGAGCTGAAAATCCTTTTTTCACCTCAAGGACAACCCGAAAAGTTGGGTTGGGAATTCCGCTACTGAAACAAAACGCGGAGCAAACAAACGGGCAATTTCAACTTCAATCCACCGAAAAAATCGGAACGACATTAACTGTCAGTTTTGGGTTTCATCATTTCGACAGGCCTATTATTGGCGATATTGCAGGATGCCTGTTGATCTTAATTTCAAATGAAACCCGGACTGATCTTCTTTACACGCATCAAACCAGCAAGGGTACATTTGAATTCGACACCCGTGAAATAAAAAAGGAGCTTGATGGAATACCTCTTTCAACACCTGAAATACAACTATTTTTGAAAGAGATGATTCTTGGTAATTTAGAACAGATTCAAATAAGCGAATAATGACGAAAATTAGATTCTAATTGTGAAAATCGAATGAAATTTGTAAACCAGAAGACATAACTTACTGATTAAAAAAACCATAAACAATATACCATGACAAAAGTTAAATCACTTGCGGACCTCAAAAAATTGAAAGAAGAGGTTCAGTCAAAAATTAAACTTCGGGAAAAAGGAGATCATCCCGAAAACCTGATTCAGATAAAAGTTTCGATGGCCACCTGCGGAATCGCTTCAGGAGCCAAAGACACGATGAATTATTTTATCGAAGAACTCGACCATCAGGGAATTGATGCCTTGGTTACCCAAACCGGATGCATGGGATATTGCTATGCCGAACCAACTATTGAGCTTACCATTCCCGGCAAGCAACCTGTCGTTTATGGCGATGTAAATAAGACGAAGGCACAGGAAATTATCGACAAGCACATTAAATTAAATGAACTGGTAGATGGCATCATACCGGTTAGCTACAAAACGCTTTGACCCATTATAAACTACTCGAATAATGACTGACTACAAAATGCACCTGTTGGTTTGTGGAGGTACCGGATGTAAGGCTTCACAAAGTGAACAGATAAAAAACAATTTTAAAAATCAATTACAGGAAGTTGGCCTCGAAAATGACGTTCAGGTAATTCATACCGGATGTTTTGGCTTTTGCGAACAAGGCCCCATTGTAAAAGTACAGCCCGATAATACCTTCTATGTTTCGGTTACCCCTGATGATACCAGGGAAATTATAAACGAGCACATTGTGAAAGGGCGTCAGGTTGAACGCTTGTTGTACACCGACCCCAACACCAAACGACAGATTACCGAGAATAAAAACATGGACTTTTACAAAAAACAAGTCCGTATTGCGCTACGAAATTGTGGCTTTATCAATCCTGAAAATATTGAAGAATACATTGGCAACGATGGTTATTCGGCTCTCGGAAAATGTTTGGAAGAACTAACACCCGAAAGCGCCATTAAAATGATTATGGACTCTGGTCTTCGTGGACGTGGTGGCGGTGGTTTCCCAACCGGATTGAAATGGGACATTACCCGCAAGGTCGAGAACGAACAAAAGTACGTGGTTTGTAATGCCGACGAAGGCGATCCCGGCGCATTTATGGATCGCTCCATTCTGGAAGGTGATCCACACACCGTCATCGAAGCAATGGCCATTTGTGGTTACTGCATTGGAGCCAATAAGGGGTTGGTATACATCCGGGCTGAATATCCGCTGGCTATTCAACGGCTAAAAACGGCTTTAAACCAGGCACGTGACTATGGTTTGTTAGGTGAAAATATATTAGGCTCAGATTTCAGTTTCGAAATTGAGATTCGCTACGGAGCAGGAGCATTTGTTTGTGGAGAAGAAACAGCTCTGATCAACTCAATGGAAGGAAAACGAGGAGAACCAACCTTCAAACCACCATTCCCATCGCAAGAAGGATATCTTGGAAAGCCAACCAATGTAAATAACGTAGAAACCTTTGCCAACATCCCTCCCATCATTAACAAAGGAGCAGAGTGGTTTAGCAGTATCGGAACCGAAAAATCAAAAGGAACCAAAGTTTTCGCTCTGGCCGGTAAAATCAACAATGTCGGGTTGATTGAAGTACCCATGGGGATTAAACTGCGCGAAATCATTTATGACATTGGCGGCGGTATTAAGAATGGCAAAGGATTCAAATCAGTGCAAACTGGCGGCCCATCAGGAGGTTGTTTAACCAAAGATTTTCTGGATACTCCAATTGATTACGATAACCTGCTCGCTGCCGGTTCCATGATGGGATCAGGCGGTATGATAGTGATGGATGAAGACGACTGCATGGTGTCAATTGCCAAGTTCTACCTGGAATTTACCCTGGATGAATCCTGCGGAAAATGTACACCTTGCCGCATCGGAAATAAGCGGTTATACGAAATTCTGGAGAAAATTACCGAAGGAAAAGGAACGCCGGAAGACTTGACCAAACTACGAATGCTAAGTCATGTCATTAAAGATTCGTCGTTGTGCGGACTAGGCCAAACCTCTCCAAACCCGGTTCTTTCAACCCTGGACCATTTCATGCACGAATACGAAGCTCACGTTAATGATGGCAAATGCCCGGCAGGTCAATGTAAAGCTCTGTTGCAATACGTTATTACTGATGAAAAATGTATCGGCTGTACGCTGTGCTTCCGGAATTGTCCGGTCGGCGCTATTTCAGGAGAGAGGCGCAATCCGCACTATATCGACCAATCGCTTTGCATCAAATGTGGAGCCTGCTATGATAAATGTAAGTTTGATGCAATCAAGATTGCGTAACCAAAGAAAACTATGGAAATGATCAATTTAACCATCGACAATAAATCCCTGGTTGTTAAAAAAGGAACAACCATTTTAGAAGCTGCATCAAGCATTGGTATTGATGTACCCACACTTTGCCACATGCATTTGCACGATATGAATATCGAAAACAAACCCGGCGGTTGTCGCGTTTGCGTTGTGGAAGTGAAAGGACGACGTAATTTGGCTCCGGCTTGCTGCACCGACGCTGCTGACGGCATGGAAATCAGTACGCACTCTATGCGTGCAGTTAATGCCCGCCGTACGATTGTCGAGCTGATTTTATCAGACCATCCGGCCGACTGTCTAATCTGTCCAAAATCAGGAAAGTGCGATTTGCAAAATATGGCCCACCACCTTGGAATCCGCGAAATTCATTATCAAGGGGAGCAATCACACTACCGCGAAGACACCAGTCCGGCTATCATTCGAGATATTGACAAATGTATTCTTTGCCGACGCTGCGAAACCATGTGTAACGAAGTACAAACCGTTGGTGTGCTTTCAACCATCAACCGTGGATTTGAGGCTGTGGTCTCGCCAGCTTTTGAAATGAATCTGGATCATTCGTCCTGCACTTACTGCGGACAATGTGTGGCCGTTTGCCCAACCGCTGCATTAACCGAAGTGGATGAAACCGGAGCTGTCATTCGGGCACTTTCCGATCCAACAAAGACTGTTATTGTACAAACGGCTCCGGCAGTGCGTGCGGCATTAGGCGAAGAATTTGGCATGGAAGCCGGCACATTGGTCACCGGAAAAATGGCCGCAGCTCTGCGTCGCTTGGGTTTCGATCATGTATTTGATACCGACTTTGCTGCCGACCTCACCATTATGGAAGAAGGAACTGAACTGCTTGGCCGCCTCAACAAATACCTTGCAGGCGACAAAGAAGTCAAACTACCAATACTAACCTCTTGTTGTCCGGCTTGGGTGAAATTTTTTGAGCATCATTTTCCCGGAATGAAAGATATTCCATCAACAGCCCGTTCCCCTCAACAAATGTTTGGTGCAATAGCCAAAACTTATTTTGCTGATAAAATGGAGGTAAAACGCGAGGATTTAGTGGTGGTATCCATCATGCCCTGCGTGGCCAAAAAGTATGAAAGCAGTCGTGAAGAATTTGCTGTTGAAGGTAACCCTGATGTGGATTATGCGCTCACAACACGCGAGCTCGCACAATTAATCAACCTAGCCAACATCGACTTTAAAGCCTTACCTGACGAAGAGTTTGACAATCCAATGGGCGAGTCAACCGGAGCAAGTGTCATTTTCGGAACAACCGGTGGTGTTATTGAAGCTGCTGTTCGTACTGCTTACGAAGTTCAAACCGGGAAAACGCTGGAACGACTGGATTTTGAAGAGCTGCGTGGCATGGAAGGATTGCGTAAAGCGACAATCGATTTTGACGGACTGCCAATCAATATTGGTATTGCACACGGACTTGGAAATGCCCGTAAACTGCTTGAAGAAATAAAAGCCGGTAAGAGTGAGTTTCATGCCATTGAAATCATGTCATGCCCCGGAGGTTGCATCGGTGGTGGTGGACAACCCTACCATCATGGAGATGTTGAAATTCTGAAAAAACGTCAGAAAGCAATTTATGCTGAAGACAAAAGTAAGAGCATTCGTAAATCGCACGAAAACCCATCCATCAAAAAACTGTATGATGAGTTTTTAGGTGAGCCACTAAGTGAAAAAGCACATCACTTACTGCATACGAAGTATTTTGACAGGAGCTAAAAAAGTCTTGGTCCGAAAACAAATTTAATTGCAAAACAAAAAGAAATGCCCAAAATAAAACTTACAGATAAAACGATCAACCAGATAAAAGACATCTGCGCTGAATTTAATAATCAGGAAGGTGAACTGATCAACGTCCTACACCAAGTGCAAAGTAAACTGGGGTACTTACCTGCCGAAGTGCAGGAAGTCATTGCCAAAGAATTAAAAATGTCGTTGGCCAAGGTTTACGGTGTGGTCACGTTCTATTCGTTCTTCACCATGCTCCCACAGGGAGAGCATCCCATTTCTATTTGCATGGGAACGGCTTGCTATGTGCGTGGAGCGGAACAAGTACTGACTGAATTTAAACGTCAGCTAAAAATTGAGGTTGGCCAAACTTCACCCGACGGGAAATTTTCGCTAAGCAGCCTACGTTGTGTTGGTGCTTGTGGATTAGCTCCGGTTGTAACTGTTGGCGAAAAGGTATACGGACGGGTTGCCCCACAACAAGTTGGTCAAATTATTTCCGAATACCAGGAGGGTTGCTCGTCAGATGCAAAATCAGCTTAAAAACCTCCACCAAAAGTAAAAGTCATCCCGGACTTGATCCGGGATCTCCATCAAACAAGGAAAGATAATTATAGAAGCGACCCCTGAACCGAATTCAGGGTGACTCAATGCAAAAAAAAGGGATGATATCTTTTAAAAGATGTCATCCCTTTTCTTTTAAAAATCCTGCTCCCGGTGCGATAAAATCACATTCACCGATCAGGATGGAATTCTTCCCCAAAAATCATTTCGGCACACAAACTTCATGCCCGCAATTTAATATTTTTTTATTTAAATACAGACTGGATCTAAATAGGAAAACATTACCGTATTCTATAAATAATGAATATCCTTTATTTTAAACAGTAAGCTTTAATTCTTTCACACTTATGAAAGACCTTAAAGTAAAAAAAATGTTTCTCAGCACAATACAGGGGGGGGTACCATCTTTTATTTATCAGAATAAACAGTCAGATTAGCTTAATATTGCTGAATACCATACAATATGATTATCAAACTATTAATTACTAACGGGAGTCTCAACTCTCACAAAAATCAAAACCTATGAAAAAGCTTTTACTTCTGGCTGTACTCAGCCTAATTGTTGATTCGTTAAGTGCTCAAATAAAGGTGAATAGTAGTGGATATGTTGGTATTAATAAAACATCTCCTTCTTATAATTTGGATTGGTTTGGGACTGGATGCTTTGGAAGTACCTGGGGGAGATTAATATTTGACAGTAGTGGATATTCGGGAGTTGTTACCATGCATCCTGCTGATGATTGGGTTGGCTGCCTCGGAAGGTCTGACAAAAGATTCAATCTATTATACGTAGATCACGTAATTGCAAGAGATTTGGAGGAAACTTCAGATGAGAGGATGAAAGAGAATATCAAACCGCTTGATAGTTCATTGGATAAAATAAAACAACTTCGAGGAGTGAAATATGATTTGAAAGGGGATTATTTTAAAACAAATGATCTGAAATTAAAGGCTAAACTAGAGAAGGAAGGAAAGAACGAAATTGGCTTTCTTGCTCAGGAATTAATGAAAGTTTTTCCGGAAATTGTTTTTCTTGATACGACTAGCAATTTATATTCTGTTAGTTATACTAGATTGGTCCCAGTATTGGTCGAAGCCGTTAAGGAGCAGCAAATTCAAATTGATGAGTTGAAGAAACAAATTGAAAACTGCTGTAGCTACGCAGCAAGCCTCAAGAATGGCTCCTTAGTTGAAGGTTCAAATGATGATGCATTTAAAAATAAAGCTCAGCTATATCAAAACGCCCCTAACCCTTTCTCTACGCAGACAACCATTCGTTTTGAAATTCCGGAAACGGTAAGTAATGCCCAACTTTATATTTGTAATATGACTGGTACGCTTTTAAAGAACATTGTAATAAACCAAAGAGGTGTTGGTAGCGTAGTCATTAATGGAAGTGAATTCAACGCCGGTATGTATCTTTATAGTCTGGTAAATGATGGAAAGATTATCGATACTAAGCAGATGTTGTTGACAGAG
>NZ_JBSQYS010000052.1:0-24893 GCF_055140945.1 Sunxiuqinia sp. | reverse complement strand
TCAGGTGGAAATCAGAAAAGCGGGGAGGGGGCATCTGGTTTTTGTGACCGATGAGAATGGAGCAGTAATCCGGCATCCGATGAAATTGTCGGACTTTGATGAGAGGCCGAGGTTTTATATGGCAAGGCAAGAATTGTTATCTCAGGATCAGAACAGGAAGAATTTGTCCGATACTGTTTCAAAACAAAACCCAGACGGAGTTGGCATAAGTACACTAAAAAAACTAATCATCAGGGAATTGATTTCAAATATGGGAGCTCAGCTCACAGGAGATTCTTTCAAGAAAGGGAAAAGGAATGGACTTAGAAAAGGCGAAAAGAGGCGAAGAGGAAAAGGCTATCGGCATTAAATTGAGAATAAATTAGCTAGCGTTACTTATTGTTGATTGTATTTTTTTAACTTTATAGTCAACTGTTTTAGAAAACCTTCGAGCTAAACTTCTGAAAATTCACCTGAGCTATGGATGAAATTGTCGTTTTTCCTAAAGTAGATCTGCTATATACTCCCGCAGTGAACTACGCGATTCAGCAAAATAGAACACCTCTTGTTCGAAAAATCATCATAGAAAATCGTTCCGAAGAAGATTGGTCCGATCTTAAAGTTCGTATTGAATGTGAGCCAGATTTTGCCAATAACTGGGAGCAGCAAATAGAATATTTGCCACATGGGCAAAGCTTTGACTTGCAGGCAGAGGGACTAAGGCTTTCATCCAGATTCCTTTCCGAATTAACAGAAAAGTTGGCGGGAGAGTTGACTTTAACTATTTCTGTAAAAGGTACACTATTGTACAAAGAGACTTATCCTGTGGATATCTTGGCATATGACCAATGGAGTGGGATTGGAGCCCTCCCGGAAATGTTGTCGGCTTTTGTGACACCCAATCACCCTCAAATCTCAAAGATTCTGGGAGGCGCTTCGAGGATACTCGATCGCTGGACAGGAAATCCATCTTTTGATGCCTATCAAAGCCTGAACCCTGATCGGGTTAAAAAGCAAATGGCTGCCATTTTTGAAGCAATTGCAGGGCTTGGAATTGTATATTGCTCGCCTCCCGCAAGTTTTGAACAAGAGGGGCAACGTATCAGAATGTGTGACACCATATTTTCGCAAAAGCTTGCCACTTGTATTGACATGGCTATTTTGTATGCCAGTTGCCTGGAGGCAGTTGGATTAAATCCACTTTTGATAATTGTTAAAGGCCATGCCTTTGTGGGAAGCTGGTTAATTGATGATACTTTCTCTGACAGTGTGAATGATGATGTTTCCCTATTGAAAAAGCGAACAGCAGCAGGAATCAATGAAATTGCATTGGTCGAATCAACTTTTATGAATGCCGGGCAAAACGGTTCTTTTGATGATGCCATAAACAGTGCGAATTATAAATTAGTCGATGAGGATGATTTTTTACTTTTTGTCGATGTTAAAAGGGCAAGGTATGGCCAGATAAAGCCATTACCGCAACGCATACAAACCGCTGATGGTTGGGAAATCGTTGAAAATCCGGTGACGACGCGTCCGGATTATATCCCCGAAGAAGTTCTGGTTGACAAGCTTGATATTCCCGATACATCTGTTGTTCTAACAAAACAAAAACTCTGGGAGCGCAAACTACTGGATCTAAGTCTAAGGAACAATCTTTTAAACCTGCGGGTCACGCAGAGTACCATTCAATTGATATCCGTAAGTCTCAATCTATTTGAAGATTCGCTGGCGGATGGAACCGAATTTCAGGTTTTGCCCAAGCCCGATGAGTGGATTAATCCGTTGAGTATTTCCGGGGTGTATCAAACGGTGAACCTGTCTGATCCCATTGTGGATTTATTAAAGCATGAACTCGAACATAAACGGTTACGATCCTATTTGACTGAGGGGGAACTGACAAAAGCGTTGACGAAGCTCTATCGCGCCAGTCGTTTGTCTTTGGAGGAAAATGGCGCCAACACCCTTTATTTGGCTTTGGGCTTTTTAAAATGGTACGAGTCAGAACGAAGTGAACTTCCCCGTTATGCCCCCATCTTGCTGCTACCTATTGAAATCATCCGAAAATCTGCACAGATAGGTTATGTGATCCGTAGCCGGGAAGAAGATACTTTGATGAATATTACATTATTGGAAATGCTCCGGCAGGATTTCAATATCACAATTCGTGGATTGGATGAGCTCCCAAAGGATGAAAGTGGCGTGGACGTAAAGAAAATTTTCAATATTGTCCGAAAAGGCATCATGTCCCAGGCACGTTGGGACGTAGAGGAACAGGCTTTTCTGGGAACATTCTCTTTCAGCAAGTTCATCATGTGGAATGACATTCATAACAATGCAGAAAAATTAAAGGAAAACAAGATTGTTGAAAGCCTCATTTCTGGAAAAATCGAATGGGAGACGGATGATTTATTAGTCGAAGATTTAAATCTTGACCAGCAGTATTTGCCTTCCGATATTGCTCTTCCGATCAGTGCGGACGCATCTCAACTGGAAGCGATTTGTGCAGCAGTCCAGGACAAAAGCTTTATTCTGCATGGCCCTCCGGGAACCGGCAAATCACAGACAATCACCAACATTATTGCGAATGCGTTGTATCAAGGGAAACGGGTTTTATTTGTTGCCGAAAAAATGGCTGCCTTATCGGTGGTTCAAAAACGCTTGGCAGAAATTGGATTGGATCCCTTTTGTCTTGAACTTCATTCCAATAAGACAAAGAAATCCACCGTGCTCGAGCAACTTCAAAAGACAACCGAAGTTATCAGAAAAACTTCGCCAGAGGAATTCCAGATCGAATCAGAAAGGCTTCATAACCTCAGAGTTGAACTGAACAATTATGTTGATTCCTTACATAAGCCGCATTCGTTTGGCTTTTCATTGTTTGATTGCTTTACAGGTTACGCCCAACTCAATGGATCTCCGGATTGCATTGGTTTTGAAAATCGCTTTGTAGAAACGCTGGATAGCAATAAATTCGAAGAATGGTGTGAAATAGTTGAAGAGCTGGAAAATGCAGGAACACTCTGTGGACATCCACACAAGCATCCGCTGGCTGAAATAAAAACGACTTCGTATAGCCAACAGATCAAGTCAAACGCATCGGATTTGATATTGGCTTATCTTGACTTATTGGACCAGACTAAGCTGAAGCGAAATGCTTTGACGGAACTATTTAACCTGGATACAAGGATTCTCGAAAGAAAGCAAGATGATTCGTTAGCCCGGCTGGCTGAACTGATTTTAAAATTGCCTGATACGCCACAGGAGATCATGAATGCAGGAAATGTTGAACATACTTTGGGTGAATTGATTGAACTTTCTGCCCATGGGATCAAACGGGATGAGTACCGCAAAGAGCTATTAAAAGACTTCAATAAAAGCATTCTTCAATATGATGCTGAAATGGGACTAGCGGCATGGAACCAGGCATCAGAAAAATGGTTTTTGCCTAAATGGTTGGAACAAAACAAACTTTCAAAGGCGCTGAAAGCATTCTCTAAAACGGGTAAGATTGAAAAACAATCTATTCCTGATTTGTTGGGAGAAGTGATTCTTTTCCGCAAAGAGCAGGATGTTTTGGATGAGAATACCAATACGCTTACCAAAATGTTGGGTTTTTTATGGAAGAATGAAAATTGTAATTGGAAAAATCTGGTCACGATTTGCGAATCGGTCATTCAGATACAAAAGCAAATCATTCAAATTACTGGTGATCCGCATAGAACAAAACAAATACGCGAGAAGTTATCCGTTGAATTATCGGAAGGAACAAGTACTTATCTTCAGGTACACGAAAAAACATTAAGGCGCTTTATTGACGTCTTGACGCAAGTAAAGCAGGCAGAAGCAAAGATCAACGAATTGCTAAAGGTTGATTTCTCGGTTGATGTAACCCAGGAACAAGACTGGACCGGGTTTTGGAAACAGAGAGCTTCAATATGGAATGAAAACCTCGACAAACTCAGGGATTGGACCAGTTGGAACCAAGCTGTTGATAAGGCGCTAAAAAGTGATCTATCTTCCGTCGTATTAGCTTATCAAAGCGGGAAGCTGAAAAATGAAGAAGTGCTTCATTCATTTAATAAAGCGGTTTACCGCCAATGTTCGGAATTGATTATTTCCGGTGACCCAAATTTATCTGCGTTTAACGGAAAGCTGTTCGAAAGTAAAATCACCAAGTTTAAGGAAAAGAGTAAATATTTTGAAGAACTCACCAAAGCTGAATTGTTTGCCAAGCTGGCTTCGTCCATACCATCTTTTGCAAGGGAAGCCGCTCAAAGTTCTGAGATTGGGATTCTACAGCGCGCCATTCGTAGCAAAGGGCGGGGAATGTCTGTCCGGAAGCTGTTTGATTTGATCTCCAATTTATTGCCTCGAATGTGCCCGTGCATGTTGATGAGCCCAATTTCCGTTGCCCAGTATTTTGAGGTTGACCGCTCCAAATTTGATTTGGTTGTTTTTGATGAAGCATCGCAGATGCCTACCTGTGAGGCGGTGGGAGCCATCGCCCGCGGGCAAAATGTGATTGTGGTCGGCGACCCCAAACAAATGCCGCCAACCAGTTTCTTTTCGACCAATAACTTTGATGAAGAGAATGCTGAAAAAGAGGACTTGGAAAGCATACTGGATGATTGCCTGGCACTATCCATCCCTTCGAAGCATTTGTTGTGGCACTACCGGAGTAAACACGAAAGTTTGATTGCTTTTAGTAATTCAAACTATTACGACAACAAATTGATGACTTTCCCTTCGCCGGATGATTTATCCACCAAGGTCAATAATGTTCATGTGCCGGGCTATTATGACCGGGGAAAAACCCGACAGAACAAGTTTGAGGCCGCCGCTATTGTTGATGAAGTTTTAACACGGTTGGCAGATCCTGTGCTTTCCAAACGAAGCATTGGAATCGTAACTTTCAGCTCTGCACAGCAAACCCTAATAGAAGATTTGCTGAATGAGGCCTTGAAGAAGTCGCCGGAACTCGATTCCGTCGCGATGGAATCCAGTGAGCCTATTTTTGTAAAAAATCTGGAGAATGTCCAGGGAGATGAACGGGATGTAATTTTATTCTCAATGGGCTATGGGCCTGATAAGGAGGGGCGTATAAGCCTAAATTTTGGGCCATTGAATCGTGACGGAGGATGGAGACGTTTGAATGTGGCTGTTTCAAGGGCACGTTACGAAATGAAGGTATATTCCACTTTGCGTTCCGACCAAATTGATATTACGCGTACAGCTTCTGAGGGTGTTGCTGGCATCAAAGCGTTTCTGGAATATTCGGAGAAAGGTAAAATGATATTGTCCCAGAAAAACTATCAGCGAAAAGCAAAACCAAATTCCTTTGAAAAACTGATTGCTGAAGAAATTCAAAAGTCAGGCTATACTGTCCATACCGATATTGGTTGTTCCGGCTACCGGATTGATATTGGTGTGGTCAATCCCAAAAATCCGGATGAATACATCTTAGGAATATTAACCGATGGTGATAACTATAAATCCGCGAAAACAGCCAAGGATCGGGAAGTTGTTCGAATGGATGTTCTGAGGCTGTTGGGCTGGAACATTTATAAACTGTGGTCGCCCGATTGGTGGGACAATCCACAAAAAGTGCTTCAAGAGATTTTGGAAGCTATTCAGGAAGCTCAGAAACCCAAAGTAATAGCTCCTTTGGATGCTCAAAATGAAAATCAAAATGGTCAAACGATAATTTCAAAGCCAGAACGGGTCGCTGATGATAAGCTGCGAGGGATCACCCAGCAGATTATTCCCGTTGAAACAAATAGTGAAAATTACCAGGTGTGTGCTCTGCCTCTCTCCATTTTATCGGTATCGGATGCGTTTTTTGAATCCGATCGAACCCAGAAAATCCTGAATCAAATCAAGCAGGTCGTGGAAATGGAAGCGCCGATCAGTCAGACCCTATTGTCAAAACGGATTTTGGCTGCCTGGGGAATCACGCGGCTTGGTGTTCGGCTGAACGATTTTTTAAACCGATTGTATCGAAGGCTCGAACTAAAGCAATCCAAACAAAATGAAACTGTCTTTTATTGGCGTCAGGATCAGGAGCCGGAGTTATATAATCAATTTCGTATCCCGGAGAATGATTCTCAAAAACGAAACGCCGAAGACCTGCCCAAAGAAGAAATCGCAGCCGGAATTCATGAAATCTTAACCCATCAAATTAGTTTGCCGCCTGATGATTTGGTGAGAGAAACGGCCCGTTTGTTTGGTTATGCCCGCATTGGCGCTAACGTTGAGCAGGCCATGAAATTAGGAATTGACTATGCACTTCAGAAAGGAGTCATCACCGAAAATAACGACCGGATTATTCTAACCTAACTGTTTTTTGAAATGAACTTTGTTGCTATTGATGTGGAAACGGCCAAAGGCAAACGCTGGAGCATTTGTCAGATTGGCTTGGCTATTGTTGAAAATGGTGAAATAATCCAAACGGTTTCCAAACTGGTTCAGCCACCTCAAAATAAATACTCCGAATGGAATATCCGGGTACACGGTATTACGCCCGATATGACTTCAAATGCACCACTTTTTTCTGAGGTTTGGGATGAAATCCAACCGCTTGTTCATGGGAGGCGGCTAGTCGCACACAACGCGTCTTTTGATATCAACTGTTTAACTCAGGTCTTTGACTTTTACGGACTTCCAATTCCGGAATTGGAATGTGATTGTACCTATTCCAGAACAGGTGTTAAACTCAATGAAATTTGTGCCGCTTACGAAATTGAATTGAACAATCATCACGATGCGGCCTGCGATGCCGAAGCCTGTGCTAAAGTTTATTTGAATTTGCTACGCGGTATAGAGCCTGACTTTTCAAAGGTTGCTACAGTTTAGAAGACATTCAGGTAAAAAACATTTGAGGGGCTGCAAAGTATGCTTGCCGTATTAACCATTGCCACGTCAATGGTTTACCGGGAACTGTCATCCCTGCACATCAGGCTCTTGCTCGAAAGTGGGGGTAAGCCCCTAAACAAAGAAAAGATATATGAATTGTACAATTTTATTTATTACAACATCAGCAAGATATTAATGGTTTTGCTGGCACATGTTAAACCAAGAGCCTTCCTCCCGAATGCTCAACAATCCGAAACCCAGCTACAATTAAGACTTGCGCTAGGATGAACTTGCAAAAAAGGAGATGGTCAAATAGAAAATAATAATTTTGAAAATCGGAGCAGCTAAAATAATAATTTACGCATATGTGTTTTTATATGTTAATTACCAGTTTAGACTAAATAATAATCGTTTTAATTTTTAGTCGTTCCAATTCTAATTTCATATTGTTATTAATACCCTTGTCGGTAACGATCGTATTTATTTTTGATATGGGGGCAATAGTTGCAAAACCTCGCTTGTTGAACTTGCTGGAATCAAATACAGCAATGACTTCCTTTGAAATTGAAATCATGGTTTGGTTCATGCTCGCTTCGTCCATGTTTGGGGTGGAAACTCCTTTTTCAAGATTAAAACTATCCACTCCCAAAAATAATTTATCACAATAAAAGTTTTTCAAAAATGTTTCTGCTATAGGCCCTGCCAGGGACAACGATTTTTCCCTTAAATATCCACCGGGAATTATTACTGCGAACCTTTTATACTCATTCAAAACGATTGCAATATTTAATGCATTTGTTATAATCGTAAGATTTTGAAACTTGGATAAGTTTTTTGCTATTTCCAGTGTTGTGGTTCCAGAATCTAAGATTATTGTATCATTTTCTTTTATTAAAGCAGCAGCGGCTCTTCCAATTAATTGTTTTTCGTTGTAATTCTTCTGTTGTTTTTCATTTATAGGACTGTCTTCTACGTTGTAGGTGTAATTCAGTCTTATCGCTCCACCTCTTGTTCGTAACAGTTTGTTCTTTCTTTCTAAAAATTTCAAATCCTTTCGAATTGTAACTTCCGAAACATCAAATTTAGAGCTTACATCCTTGACCTTGATGGTTCCGGTGTTTTCCAATTCTTGTAAAATATATTCCCGTCTCTCAGGAGTTAAGCTTTCTTTAGCCATAAAAATCTGTTTTATACAAAGGTAAAAAAAAATTGTGAACTCCAAGTATCGAAAGGTTTATGTCGATGTGTTTAGTCGGAGAATTTATAAAAAAGACAAGCATCATTGAATTATTATTTTAAGTTTTATTAATATTTTTTTGAAGTTACATTTTAATTTTTTTAATTTGTAAACGAAACAAAACGAAACCAAAAATAGAACTAAACGGTCAGTATTGATTGTGTTAATAATTAGTAGATAAAATGAATAAACACAAAAGTGAAGTTGACACGCAAGGAGAATTTACAGCTAAAGAGATAGCGCAGCAACCAATTGTGTGGAAGAAGACTTTTGAAACTATCGAATCTCAAAAAATTGAGATCGAGAATTTCTTGGAAAGATTTTTGGGCAAAGATGTGGATGTTGTTCTCACCGGCGCTGGCAGTTCAGCATTTATTGGGAATGCTGTCTATGGGGTAAGATTGAAGCACCAGCAAAAGCAATCTCGGGTAGTGCCGACAACAGAGTTGATTACTCACCCTGAATATTTTCTTTTGCCAACCATGCCCACTGTTTTGGTTTCATTTGCCCGTTCTGGAAATAGCCCGGAAAGCTTAGCAGCAGTACAAGTTGTAGATCAGTTCTGCATGGAGTCTTATCATATCGTTATTACCTGTGATGAAAACGGTAAATTATACACAAATACAGATCCGGAAAGAACACTAAAAATCCTCCTGCCTCCTGAAACAAACGACATAAGTCTGGCAATGACAAGTAGTTTTTCCTCAATGATGCTAGCATTCATTTTGCTGACAAAAGTTGATCAGCTTGACAAAGAAAGAACAAAAATTAATGAGCTATCAAATTGGGGCAATGTAATTCTAGATAGGTATGAAGGACTGATCTCGGACATCGCATCCATAGACTTTGAAAGAGCTGTATTTTTAGGCTCTGGCCCTTTAAGGGGAACAGCAGAAGAAAGCCATCTGAAACTTCAAGAGCTTACTGATGGGAAGGTGATCTGCGCATTTAACTCTTTTTTGGGATTTCGGCATGGGCCTCGCGCAATTGTGAATGATAAAACCTTGTTGGTTTATCTGTTTTCCGATGATCCTCTTGCCCGAAAATATGAATACGATTTAGTTCATCAAATTAATCAAAACGGAAAAGGGATTGCACAAGTCGCCATTTCGCATAAACCTGTTGATATTGACGGATTAACTTTCGATTTAATTGTTTGCTTCGGCGAAGTAAATGAGGGAAACACGGAAATTGAATATTTGTGCGTTGTTGAAATCATGCTTGCACAATTACTTGGGTATCATAAATCACTAAACCTCAACCTAAATCCGGATCAGCCATCGGTATCGGGTACTATTTCACGAGTGGTCGAAGGTGTAATTATTTATAATCAAAAAAATTAAATACGATGCTTCCAACAATCAAAGAAACAGAGAAGAAGGTCAATTTGCCTAAAACTGAATATATATTAAAACGGATCAAAGACTTAAAACACGAAGGTCACCCTCACAGGACACTTTTCGCTGCTTGCCCAAATTCCATATCAGTAATACAAGCATCGTTGAGGGCAGCAAAACGAAACAATGCTCCAATTAAATTCGCCACGACCCTTAACCAAGTTGATAATGACAAAGGTTACACTGGTTTCTCACATGACGAATTTGTCCGCTACGTTAAACATGAATGCGAGAGAATCAATTTCACAGGACCGGTTATTGTAGCAATCGATCATGGAGGGCCTTGGCTAAAAGATAAACAATCCATCGAAAAATGGTCACTGACAGAAGCAATGGATGGGGTAAAGAAATCATTTGAAGCTGCTATTAAAGCCGGATTCGACTTAATTCACGTAGATCCGACAGTTGACATTTTTCTGGATAAAGATGAAAATATTTCAATTGAAGTTGTGGTAGCACGAACAATTGAATTAATTAAGCACATTGAAACGTTTCGAAAAGCAAACAATATCGCTCCAATCTCTTTTGAAGTTGGAACTGAAGAAGTTCATGGGGGATTGGCTGATGAAAAAACCTTTGACACTTTCTTGCGGTTATTGAAAGACGGTTTAGAAAAAGAGGACTTGTCCAATATATGGCCTTGTTTTGTTGTGGGTAAAGTTGGAACTGATCTTCATACGGCAACTTTTGATCCTGAAGTAGCAGAGGATCTAACAAAGAAAGTCGAACCCTATGGAAGCCTGATCAAAGGGCACTATTCTGATGGGGTGACAAATCCTGAGGCGTATCCACTTTCAGGGATGGGAGCTGCAAACGTTGGACCTGAGTTTACAATGAGCGAATATGAAGCACTGATTGAACTGGAAATGATTGAGCTTGAATTGTACCGGAATAACCGGATAGCGATAAAATCAAACATCAAAGAAATTCTTTGGGATTCAGTGATTCAATCTAACCGCTGGATAAAATGGCTGTCTGGCAATGAAAGAGGGACGGATTTTAACGAACTTGCGATGGAACGCCAGCAATGGCTAATTTCAACCGGGTGCCGATACATTTGGCAAAAACCCGAAGTTGTTATTGCAAGGTATCGCCTTTATGAAAACCTGAAATCAAATGGATATGAAGCAGAAGAAATTGTGCTTTCAAGAATCGAAAAGGATATGGATAAATATTTCCGGAGCTTTAATTTGATTGATTTAAACATGTACCTATGAAAGAGAAAAAAATTGATGTATTAGCCATTGGCGAACTCAATGTTGATTTAATACTAAACGGCATTGATGGTTTTGCTGAAATTGGGAAAGAAAAACTTGCCAATGATATGTCGCTTACGCTCGGTAGTTCAACCGCAATTTTTGCCGCGAATATATCAAGTTTAGGATCCAGCGTTGGATTTTTAGGGAAAATTGGGAAAGATACATTTGGGGGATTAGTCATCGACAGCCTTACGAAAAGAGGAATCGACACGTCAATGATCATTGAAGATGCGAGTATTGCAACCGGGGCAACAATAATTCTCAACTACGATGAGGATCGTGCAATGGTGACACATCCCGGGGCGATGGATTTTCTGACAATTAAGGATATTACGGATGAAAAGTTAAGCCGGGCAAAACACATTCATTTTTCATCTATTTTTCTTCAGCCAGGCATTCGCGATGATGTACATGAGCTATTTGCCAGGGCAAAAAACCTTGGGCTTACAACCTCACTGGACACACAATGGGATCCGGCAGAAAAATGGGGCTTTGACTACAAATCCATTTTGCCTTATCTTGATGTGTTTCTTCCAAATGAAACAGAACTGTTGCATCTTTCCAAGACTTCAAACATTGCTGATGCGTTGGATAAACTAAAACCTTATGCTCAAAACATTGCAGTTAAACGTGGAAGCAAAGGTTCCATTTTGCAGCAAAAGAATGGTGAAATCTTTGAACTTCCTGCCTATTTAAACACAGCGGTGGTTGATGCCATTGGTGCAGGAGACAGTTTTAATGCAGGGTTTATCCATCAGTTTGTAAAAGGAACACAACTCAGGGAATGCCTGAACTTTGGAAATCTTACAGGTGCTATAAATACGACTTCGGCAGGAGGTACCAGCGCTTTTGCTTCAAAGGGAAAGATCAAAGAGATGGCTTCAACCATGTTTAACGTTTCGATTGACATTTAATGATGAAACTTCAGGACAAATTGCATGAATGCAGGAATGGAGGGCGAGCAATACTTGCCACGAACTTCTATAACCTGGAAACTTTACAAGGCATCCTGCAAGCCGCACGTGAAATGCAAGCACCGATTATTTTACAGCTTTCAGAAAGTTCAATTAATTATATCGGGCTTGAAATGGCTGTTAACATGGTTCGAACCGCTATCAAAAATTACAATGTGGAAGCATGGCTCCACTTGGATCATGGGAATAGCACGGAACTCACAAAACGTTGTCTTGAAGCAGGATTCGATTCTGTGATGATTGATGCAAGTGAAAGAAGTTTTGATGAGAATGTAAAAATCACGACCGAAGTGGTCAAACAAGCCCAAAAATATGGAGCTCATGTTGAAGCTGAATTGGGATATATTGCCAAGCTGGGGCAAACTCAATCAAACAATGCATTTACACAGCCTGAAGATGCAAAAAGGTTTACAGAGCTTACGGGCATAAACTCACTTGCCGTGGCTATTGGCTCCAGTCATGGATTTTACAACGAATCCCCAAATATTCAGATTGAATTGTTGGAGAAGATTCATCAAGCAACGACATCTTCTCTTGTGTTGCACGGAGGTTCAGGTATTCCTGCGAATATGCTTGCTAGTGCTGTTGCGCATGGGATCAGCAAGATCAATCTGGCAACCGAAATTAAGGACACGTTTATGCGCGCCCTAAGATTACAATTGGCTTCAACTTCAGAAATTGATTTGCGAAAGGTTTTCCCGACAGCGATCAATGACGTGAAAGAACTAATAGAGGCAAAACTTAAATTGTTAAAATGATACTTTTCTGGTAATGGTTCTAGTGTTATTACTAACGAAAGAAAATATTTGGAAACACTCGTTCTCGTTTTACAATGATATGATGCTTACAAAGTGTTTTTATAGGGGTGAATTGAATGATCTGGAATATGTCAAGCCTGAGACGTATGTCATTGAACGTAATAATCGGTTTTATTATGCATTTATACCAGAGACTGGAGTGGAACAGTTGAATTCAGGGGATTAGATGCCAAGATACACCAAATTCTTGACAATGAAAATGATGAAGAGTTAAGAGTTGTTACTAGATCCAAAAGATAATTAGAGATCGATTTTAAGCAGTTTTATCTTGTGGGAGCGATTCTTGAAACGATAGCAGATACAAATAAATAGGCTTTCAAAATTGACATTGTAATGTATTAATGAACAAATTTCAACATAATGAAAACAGATTTGTGGCTTATATATGCTATTGTAACAACATTAACTTGGGGAATATGGGGGGCTTTAATTGAGATTCCCGAAAAAGCAGGATTTCCTGCAACACTCGGCTACACCGTATGGGCACTAATGATGATTCCATGTGCGTTGGTCGTATTAAGGCTAACGAACTTCAAATTCGATGTCAACCTTAAGGCAATCGTCTGGGGAGCGCTTATTGGGTTAACCGGTGCAGGAGGACAGCTAATCTTATTTGAAGCATTAAGAGAAGGCCCCGCCTATATCATTTTTCCAATCGTTTCATTATATCCGGTTGTGACAATAGGACTGTCGCTATGGATTTTAAAAGAGAGAACAAATAGAAGAAGCTGGATTGGCATTGTCCTTGCATTAATTGCCATCTTCCTGCTTTCATATCTAAAACCGGAAAGCATGGAAATCAAAGGATTATTGTGGTTGGGCTTGTCTATTATGGTTTTTATGATGTGGGGTGTACAGGGACTCTTTATGAAAATTGCTAATAACAGCATGTCTGCTGAGAGTATCTTTACTTATATGGCAATTTCAGGTGTCCTTTTAATTCCAATTGCACTGTGGATGACCGATTTTAATCAACCTATTAATTGGGGATTCAAGGGACCTTATTTAGCTGCATTAATACAAGTATTAAACGCGGTTGGTGCTTTGTCTCTCGTATATGCGATGCGCTATGGAAAAGCAATTGTAGTATCTCCGTTGACTTCGTTGTCTCCAATGATAACAATTGTGTTATCACTTATTATTTATGCGGCAATGCCCAATCCAGCCATGATCATTGGATTTGGACTTGCATTGGTGGCAATTTATCTGTTTTCTTCCTAATATCGAGAGTTCGATCAAATCTAAAAAGAATAAGTTCTGTGTTTTTAAGAAGGCCTTTTGTCTGTGATGAGACCTGAGTCATAACATGAATATTCCCCCAAAAAAAACAATAACTTCAATTAAATCATAGGTTTAGGCGCCTTTTATTTTCGAAGAGGAGTCAAATTATTCACTGATTCGTGAAATGAACGAGACTATATCGAGAACTGTACTCTTTATGGAGAACATAATTCCATGGAGTTCGAAATTTTAGTTAAATCATCTGTTACAATATTTGCGATTCAATTGATTGTTTTCTATCAAATTCAATTATTTTGTATATAGACAGCTTTTCTGAAATCAGTTGAAATAGAATCAAATTTCAGATGAGTTATTTCTGGAGGCATTTTAGTCTTTTTTTTTGAATTTAAAATATTTGCAGGGTAAAGGACAAATCATGGTATGGAGAAAAATGCCAAACGTAACTAAACGATAACGGATGACAATAGTAGCCGTTGCACAACCCCCTAAATTCAAATAAAATTCGGCTTTCAAAGGAAGAATCCACAACTATTCCCAAATTTGGTCGCGGCGGTTTAGGAAATATTATTTCCAATAAATCCTTATTTTTTGGCTACAGGCTACAAGAGAGAAATGTTCATTGCAAAATACAAAGCAAATGTCATCTAATCAAAAAACAACTATTTTTAAATCACGCATTTGTCATCTTTTGGAATACCTTTTGTGCGACACTTCTTCTTTGGAATATCAAGGTAAAAACGTTAATTTGTAAAACATGAAAAAGAATCACATCGGGATCAAAGATATAGCAAAAGCTTTGGCTATTTCAGTTTCGACAGTTTCAAGAGCTTTAAGAGATACCTACGATGTGAGTCCTGAAACAAAAAAGAGAGTGTTAGAAGTTGCTAAAGAATTAAATTATAAACCCAATTTAAATGCCTCTGCTTTAGCTTCTGGGAATACCAGGAACATTGGTATTATGATTCCTTTCGTTACTAATTATTACTTTTCTACGGTTATTTCAGGGATTCAAGAAATTGCCTATCGTAATGGTTATAATATTGTTCTTTTTATTACGAACGATGATTCTAAGAGGGAAAATGAAATAATCAGGAGTTTGCCGATTACCGGATTGGATGGTTTATTGGTATCAGTTTCATCTGGATGCAGGAATAGTGAACAATTCCAGAAATTGATGGATGATGGTATTCCAATTGTGTTCTTTGATCGTGTTCCTCAGGATATTAAAGCTTCTAAAGTATTACAGGATGATTTTCATGGGGCATTCTATGCTACAGAACATTTGATTAAAAATGGGTATACCAGGATCGCACATATCGCAGGTCCCAAACATTTGTCATTTACTCAGGATCGGGTCAAAGGATACCTGGAAGCATTAAAAAAATATCATTTACCTATGCGTGAAGAATGGATTATCTATTCTGGATTTTCCCAGGAGAATGGCTCTCAAGATATGTTATATCTTCTGGAAATTGAAGAAACTCCCAATGCCGTTTTTGGGGTTAATGATCGGAAAGCCGTAGGGGTGATCCTTACCTTAAAAGAAAGAAATATCCAAGTAGGAATAGAAATAGGGGTAGTAGGCTTTACAAACGATCCTATTTCTACGATTGTAGAGCCTTCCTTAACAACTATAGAAGAACCTGCACTGGAAATAGGGAGGAATAGCTGTTCATTGCTTATTAAACACATTTCCAATAAATACTTTGAACCTAGGGATATTGTTTTACCTGGTAAACTTATTGTTCGGAAGTCTAGTCTCTATCATAGAGAGTAATGAGGCAATTGTAGTCTGTTATGAATCGTCTTTCACCTCTCTTGGTTGGGAAATAAAAGCGAGAACGTTACCGGTAACGTTCTCGCTTTTTTATTTTGAAGATCAGTGGTTTCCATCGAAAAAATATAGTTTATTTGAATAATAAGTTGAATGAATATTTGTTTTTGACTGACCTGATTGAACTGAAAAATACTAGAAAAATGAAAACGTATCGCAGGGATTTTTTGAAGATGACATGTTTAACAGGAGCTGGAATTTTGAGTAGTTGGATAGGCATTGCTAAGGCATTGAATGATAAAAATGAGGGAACAGAGAACCCTAATGATATCAGAATTAAACAATCTCCTGGATTTAATATGTCAGGATATCGTGCGCCTAAGATAGAAACTGTCAGGATTGGATTTATAGGTATAGGGAATAGGGGGACTTCCGCAGTGAAGCGAATCAACTTCTTGGATGGAGTTCATATTAAAGGTTTATGTGATATTCGGGAGGAAAAAGCTACTGAAGCTAAGCGGGGAATAAAAGGATTTGGGCATGAGGCTGCCCTTTATACAGAAAATGAGGAATCATGGAAAAAGCTCTGTGAGAGAAAAGACATAGATTTGATTTATATCTGTACTCCATGGAATTTGCATGCAAAAATGGCTGTTTACGCTATGGAACAGGGGAAACATGTTGCGGTAGAGGTACCTGCAGTGAAAACAATTGAAGAAGCCTGGCAGTTGGTTGAGACTTCTGAAAAATATAAGCGGCACTGCGTAATGTTAGAGAATTGTTGTTATGATTTTTTCGAATTGTTGACTTTAAACATGGTAAGACAAGGATTATTTGGCGAAATTGTGCATTGTGAAGGGGCCTACATTCATGATATCGGTTTGTTTAAAAAAAATAAGCGTTACGATTACTGGAGGGTGAAAGAGAATGCATCGAGAAATGGGAATCTGTATCCCACTCATGGGGTGGGGCCAGTCTGTCAGTTGATGAATATAAACAGAGGAAATAAGTTGGATTATTTGATTTCAATTTCATCAAATGATTTCATGCTGCATGAACGGGCAAAAAAGTTTGCGTCCCGTGATGATTATTTCAACCAATTTGTTAATAAGTCGTTTAGAGGGAATATGAATACTTCCGTTATTAAAACCCATAACGGAAGTACAATCATGGTTCAACATGATGTTACATCTCCAAGACCTTACTCCCGGATTCATTTGATAAGTGGGACAAAGGCAACAGCTCAAAAATACCCGTTACCCGAAAAGCTTGCCTTGGAAGATGGTAACTGGCTTTCAGAGGAAAAATATGAGGAGGTGAAAAAACAATATAGCCCGGCCATTATTGAAAAAATTGGGGGAATGGCATTAAAAGTTGGTGGTCATGGAGGTATGGATTTCATGATGGATTGGAGATTAATTGATTGTTTGAGAAATGGTCTGGCTGTTGACATTGACGCTTACGATGCTGCAACCTGGAGTGTTGTTGCTCCTTTAAGCGAGTGGTCTGTTGCTCATCATTCGGCTCCAATTGAAGTACCCGATTTTACAAGGGGGGGCTGGAAAACAAATATGCCTCATGACATATCTCTAAAAGAAGGTGTAACAACCGGCGTTCGGAGTCGGAACTAAATTGAAAGCCATTAATGAATAGATAAATCCAATTGGGTTGGGATTAAAGCAGGGTTACTCAATTTTTATTTCTATCTCAATTTGGATAAAAATTAACAGGTCTTAAATATAATAATGATGAAAATAAACATTGAGAACGACAAGTTCGAACTTGGGAAAACGGCTTCAAAATTTGCTGCTAAAAAAATTCGTAATGCTATTGAAAAGAACCACCGGGCTAATATTATTTTGGCCACAGGTAAAAGTCAGTTTGAAACATTGGAACAACTCGTCAAGGAGCCCGACATCAATTGGGGAAAAGTAAGTATGTTTCATTTGGATGAATATATTGGTTTGCCAGAAACTGCTAATGCCAGTTTTAGAAGATATCTAAGAGAAAGATTTATCGAAAAAGTTGATCAGTTGTTTGAAATTCATTTGATTAATGGAGAAGCTGCTAATCCCGAAAAGGAATGTAAACGATTAGGTTCTTTGATTCAGAAGCATCCAATTGATTTAGCCTTTGTTGGTATTGGAGAAAACGGACATCTAGCATTTAATGATCCTCCAGCTGATTTTGATACAGAAGATCCTTACTTGGTTGTTGATCTTGATGAAGATTGCCGGAAGCAGCAATTAGGCGAAGGATGGTTTAATCATTTGGAAGACGTTCCCCGTCAGGCGATAAGTATGTCTATACAACAAATACTGAAATCAAAAAGTATTATCTGTGCTGTTCCCGATAGCAGAAAAGCCCAGGCTGTAAAAGATTGTTTGACACTACCCATTAATAATCTCCGTCCGGCAAGTATATTGCAAAAACATACCGACTGTACCTTTCTTTTGGATAAATCATCTGCGTCATTATGGAACGGGTAGTATCTTCAGAGTAATAGGTCTAACAATATACAGCAGTGTTTTTCAGTGTTTACAGAATTATAACTAATCTGATATTATAATAATAATTTTTATTCAATGATCATGAAAGGTGATTTTAAATATTATGTAGGGTTCCTGTTTGTCTTAGCATGTGTTAATGTGCCAGTTGTCAGCTCATTTGCACAAATTCATATTGAAGGATTAAATTATCTTGATCATAGACCGGTTTCAGTTAAGTTTGAAAACGGAACTATTACCGAAGTAAAATACTTGGACAAGCTATCAGACAAGAAACATGCCTATTATCTGGCCCCTGGCTTATTTGATAATCAGGTAAATGGTTATGCCGGTGTTTCGTTTACTTTTGGCGGAGGTGATTTGAGTAAAAATGACGTAGAGATTGCAACCAGAGGATTGTGGCAAAAGGGAATTACTTCGTATTTACCTACTTTAACTTCAAATAGCCAGGAAACCTTGTTGAAAAATATAAGGATACTGGCAGAAGCTATGAATGACCAGAAGCTTTTGGGATCTATCCCTGGGTTTCATCTCGAGGGGCCATATATTTCTCCAGTTGATGGGTTCAGGGGAGCACATCCCAAACAGCATATTCGAAATCCCGACTGGGCTGAATTCAATGTTCTCTACGAAGCGTCAGGTAAAAACATTTTAACGGTTACAATGGCTCCTGAATTGCCTGGAGCTATGGAGTTTATGCGAAAATGTAGTGAATTGGGGATTGTGGTTTCTTTAGGGCATCACAACGGGTCAAAGGCAGACGTAGATCGCGCAGTGATGAACGGGGCTAGAACTTGTACTCATCTGGGAAATGGCTGTGCGAACACGATCAATAGGCATCAAAACCCATTATGGCCCCAACTAGCCAATGATCAGTTAAATATTAGTATTATATGCGACGGGTTCCATCTTCGTGATGAAGAAATAAAAACTTTTTATCGGGTGAAAGGTGTGGAAAAAACAATTATCACGTCAGACATAACTGGTTTTGCTGGATTGAAACCTGGGAAATACATTAACGAAGATGGAGAAACCATCGAATTGTTAGAAAGTGGGTTATTACGTTATCCAGCACAAAATGTTTTGTATGGTTCGGCTACTCCCATCAATAGAGGAGTTGTACATATTATGGATGTAACAGGCTGTACCCTGGGTGAAGCCATTCAAATGGCAAGTGCCAATTCTGCCCGTTTGTATAACTTGGCGGATCGCGGAGAGCTAAAACCCGGTATGCGAGCAGACTTGATTCTGTTTGAAGTTGGAAAACGGGAACTGGAGATCAAAAAGACTTTTGTAAAAGGAAAATTAGTTTACGAATTCAAAGAGTAATCATTAGAACTATAGATTTATGAGAAGAGGTATAGGGAAACGCATATTGGTTGCTTTAAGTGCTGTTGGACCAGGGCTTTTCTTAATTGGTTACAATATTGGAACCGGTAGTGTGACAACAATGGCTAAAACGGGAGCAGAACATGGCATGAGCTTGTTTTGGGCTCTTATTCTGTCGTGTGTTTTTACATTCATCCTGATGGTTGCCTATGGTAAAGTAACATTGGTAACCGGACATACGGCGCTGTACAATATCAAATCTGAATTTAAGTACGGCTGGATACTAGCATTGTATATTCTTATTGCATTAATTATCGGAGAATTGCTTGCGTTAATGGGAGTGATGGGGATCGTTGCAGATCTGGTACAGGAGGGGATTCGGCTCGGTTTTGGCGGTGCCAGAGTTGATACTTTTTGGATTATTTTAGTTTGTGTTGTTGCGCTTTATATTTTGCTATGGGTTGGAAGATATCAATCATTTGAGAAGGTATTGACCATTTTTGTGATCCTGATGGGCTTGTCTTTTCTAGTTGTATTTGTTATGGTCAAACCAAGTTTAGTGGCATTGGCTAAAGGTATGGTTCCGGGCATTCCAGAAACTCCCGGGGCATTGGGATTAGTGGCTGCCATTGCGGGTACAACTTGTTCGGCTGCTGTTTTTATCATGCGCAGTACCGTGGTGGCAGAAAAGGGGTGGAATATTTCGCACTTGAAATCGGAAAAGAAGGATGCCTTTGTATCTGCTTTCGTGATGCTTTTTTTGAGTGGGGTGATTATGGCAGTGGCAGCAGGTACTTTGAACCTGATGGGACTTAAACTTGACAATACGGTTGAAATGATTAATCTTTTTGAACCTATTGGTGGAAAAGTGGCTGCTTTTATCCTAATCTTGGGAGTAGTGGGAGCCGGTCTTTCTACAATTTTTCCGATTGTATTGATTGCACCATGGTTACTTTCGGATTATATGGGGACTCCCCGAAACATTCATTCACCTTTATCCCGGGGAATAATTTTATTCGCCATGTTGTTTGCTTTTGGAAGTGTGTTTCTTGAACAACGCCCTCCGGCTTTGATGATTTTTTCTCAGGCATTCCAAGCATGTATTTTGCCAGCGGTTGCTATTCCAATCCTCATCCTGATTAATAGACAAAAATTAATGACTAATTATAAGGCTGGATTGAAAGAGAATATTGGCATTATGGCCGTAATCCTATTTTCGTTCTTGACCAGTTATTACGCAATTGTTGAATTGTTTTAAGAACAAGAGAATGTAATAATCATCAGTACTTTACAAAATTACTATTGAGAGTGAAAAAAAATAATAGAATTATACTATTGATCTTTTTAGTGGGAATTCTTTTGAGTCGATTTGTTGATGAAGAAAACACTTTCGAAACAACATCCAAAATTCAATCCGGATTATTTTTTAAAGAAGCTAACAATGTAATGCTTCAAGATAAAATTAAAAATATGGTTGTTAAGAGGATTGTGATGAATGAGAATCTTAGTTTTAATGAAGCTGGTTTCAGATTAGAAGAACAAACCCGAAAACATTTAATTGATGTTATGAATTGGAAATCATTTGATTATGTTCCGAAAGTAGAGTTTCGGATTGGACATACAAGTAAAGAGATTTGGCTAAAGTATTATGTGTCTGAAAAATATATTCGAGCACTAGAGCAAAAAACAAATGGAGATGTTTACAAAGATAGCTGTGTAGAGTTTTTTATTTCTCTGGATGATAATCATTACTATAATTTTGAGTTCAATTGTATTGGGACAAAGCATGTTGCTTATGGTACAGGAAGAAAAGAGAGAATAAATGTTGATCCTGACATTCTTGAAAAGATTAGGATTCGTTCTTCTTTGGGAAAACATCCATTTCAAGAAAGAAAAGGTCAGCATGAATGGGAACTTTTGATTGCTATTCCAATCTCGTGTTTTGTGCACAGTGAGCTAAAAACTTTCAGAAAATTGAAAGCTACTGCGAATTTTTATAAATGTGGAGATCATACTTCTTTGCCTCATTACCTATCATGGAATACTATCCATACAGGTCAACCAGACTTCCATCAACCAGATTTCTTTGGCAGTCTTTATTTTGAATAGTCCCTATTGGAATAACTGTTTTTTTTAACGAAAAATGAATTAAGAAACGAATTTGATGAAACGATATTTGATCATATTGATATTGTTCTTGCCAGCGATTCTTTTTGCGCAAAAATCAACAATTTATAAAGAAGGATGGATTGATTTCAATAAGAACGAGAAAAAGGATGTGTATGAAGATACTGAAGCCCCTGCGAAGGACCGGATCAACGACCTGTTGTCACAGATGACTATGGAGGAAAAGACCTGCCAATTAGCCACCCTTTACGGATCAGGAAGGGTTTTGAAAGATGCCTTGCCGACCGATGATTGGGAAAATGAAATATGGAAAAATGGTATTGGTAATATTGATGAAGAGCACAATGGATTGGGAGAATTCAAATCACAGTATTCTTTTCCATATACTAGACATGTGGAGATCCTGCAAAGCATTCAACGATGGTTTGTTGAGAACACTCGTTTGGGTATCCCAGTTGATTTCACCAATGAAGGGATTCGTGGTCTTTGCCACGACCGCGCTACTTATTTTCCGGCTCAGTGTGGACAGGGTGCGACCTGGAATAAAGAGTTGATTTCAAAAATTGGTGAAATTGAAGCAAAAGAAGCGGTCGCCTTAGGTTATACAAATATTTATTCTCCGATTTTAGATATTGCTCAAGATCCGCGTTGGGGAAGGGTGGTTGAAAGCTATGGTGAAGATCCTTATCTGGTTGGGCAACTTGGCAAACAGATGATTACCAGTTTGCAGCGCTACGGCCTGATTTCAACCCCAAAACATTTTGCAGTATATAGTGTTCCGGTAGGAGGTCGTGACGGAAAAACGAGAACTGATCCGCATGTTGCTCTCCGGGAAATGAAAACATTATACCTTGAACCTTTTCGGGTCGCCTTTCAGGAAGCAGGCGCCATGGGGGTGATGAGCTCCTACAATGATTATGACGGTGTTCCAATTACCGGAAGCTCTTATTTTCTGACAGAGCTTCTACGGCAGCAGTGGGGGTTTAAGGGATATGTTGTTTCAGATAGTGAAGCTGTAGAATTTATTCATTCGAAACATGGCGTGGCAGAGACTTATGTTGATGCAGTGGCGCAAGCAATCAATGCGGGCTTGAATATTCGTACCCATTTTACTCCTCCTGCAGACTTTGTTTTACCGCTGAGGGAAGCGATAAAGGAGGGCAAAATATCTGAAGAAACAATTACTCGAAGAGTCAGTGATGTATTGCGGGTCAAATTTTACTTGGGACTTTTTGATAATCCATATAGAGGAGATGGTAAATTGGCTGAGGAGATTGTTCATTCCAAGGCTCATCAAGAAGTTGCGCTTCAGGCTGCTCGTGAGTCGATCGTGTTGCTAAAGAATGAAAACAACACGCTTCCCTTGAATAAATCAATCCAGTCAGTTGCTGTCATTGGGCCCAATGCTAATGAACACAAACAATTAATTTCCCGTTATGGACCAGCCAATGCCCAGATGATAACAGTTTATCAGGGTATTAAGAGTATATTACCTGATGCAAAGGTCGTTAATAAAAAAGGGTGTAATATTATCGATAAAAATTTTCCAGAAAGTGAGATATTATCTTTTCCGATGGATTCTTTGGAAAAACAGATGATCAGCGAAGCTGTCGAAGCAGCCAAAGCCTCGGATGTTACTATCCTTGTATTGGGAGGATCAGAACTAACCGTTCGGGAAGACCGTTCGCGCACGAGGCTAGCTCTTCCCGGTAGACAGGAAGCATTGCTCGAAGCTGTCTATGCCACTGGAAAGCCGGTTATTTTGGTCATGATTGATGGGAGAGCTGCTGCGATCAATTTTGCAGCGAGAAACATACCTGTTATTCTTCACGCTTGGTTTCCTGGTGAAATGGGAGGACAAGCTGTTGCCGAAGTGTTGTTTGGTGACTATAACCCGGGCGGAAAATTGCCGGTGACTTTTCCTAAATCAGTTGGTCAAATTCCTTTTGCATTTCCTTTTAAACCTGGATCAGATGTGGATTCAAAAACATCAATTTGGGGTGCTTTGTACCCATTTGGTTATGGGCTGAGTTATACGACATTTACATACAGTGACCTGAGAGTTACGCCAAAAAGAACAAGGACGGGTGGGAGTTTTGAAGTTCATTGCAACGTTAAAAACACCGGTTCTCGAAAAGGGGACGAAGTAGTTCAATTATATCTACGTGACGAATATAGTAGTGTGACAACCTATACTAAGGTTTTGCGTGGTTTTGAGCGGGTGACGCTTGAGCCAGGAGAGGAGAAGACAGTTTATTTCTCTTTGGGCGAACAAGACCTTGGATTGTGGGATATCAACAATCATTTTACCGTGGAACCTGGCACTTTTAAAGTGATGGTTGGAAGTTCATCTGCGGATATTCGCTTAGATGGGCTGTTAGAGGTTAATACAGAAGGGGGGAAATGATTGCCGTGGAAGGTTCAAAAATGAGCCCGAGAAGATTTGTCGATTCTGTATCATAATTCTTAACTTGAAATCAATATGAAAACAAATAATTATCTATATTGATAAGTATTGCTCTGTTGTTTTTAATGATTGTTCCTTTTGCAATTTCTTGTTTATGTAATAAAAATTCTGGTTTTTAATTTGAGATACTAAATAAAATTCACGTCTCTTCGAGAGAAATGTTGATGAAAGAAAAATTGAGTTTTTCTATTTTTTAGATACAGATTGATAACGTTGCAAAACAGTAGATATTTTGTAATTTTATTACTTACAGATTTTTGTAATAAATGATATGCATAGAATAAATAAGAACAAGATTGATGAAACTACTGTCAAACGGTTTGTTTATGGAGATATGAATGCTTTTGATGCCATTTATTCTTTCTTTTCTCCGAAGTTGCAAAAATTTGTTTTTTCTCTAATTAAAACGGAGGACGACACAGAGGATGTTGTTCATGAAGTATTTGTCAAGATATGGGAGAATAAAGAGAAATTGAAAAATCATGCTTCTTTTGATAGTTATTTGTTCTCAACTGCCTATAATACAACGATTAGTTTTCTGAGAAGCAAAGCTAAAGATGCTAAATATATTGAATATGTTAATTTGGTGCAGGTTGAGATTGAAGAACCTGATTCAAACGATTGGCTCAACAGCCATGAGTTTTATGATCGGTTAAATTCTTTGATTGAAGAAATGCCATTGCGTCAACGGGAGGTATTTAAAATGAGGCATTTTCAGAAAAATTCATATAAAGAAATTGCAGAAGCTTTGAATATATCAGTAAATACAGTTGAAAATCATATTGTTAAGGCTAATAGGTATATCAAAGGTAACTTCGGAAAAAACTATTTGGCGATCCTTCTTTTTCTATATCTTTTTTTCTAAAAAAAAGAATCCAGACTAGTGGTTTATTAGTTTTTTACGTCTTACATATAGTTTAAGGTTATT
>NZ_JBSQYS010000051.1:0-28016 GCF_055140945.1 Sunxiuqinia sp. | reverse complement strand
ACTTTCGACACCCATTTCATCCATCATGGTTACCTTGGTTATGCATTCAACGATAATCTTTACATGAAACTTGGTGTCAGTCAGGTACCTTTTGGCATTACAAAGTATGCGTCTCATAGCTGGTGGTTTCAAGGCCAGTACTATTTCGGACTTGAAGATGACTATGACATGGGAATCAAATTTGATTACGCCGGGATTGATAAATTGGATTTAAGTTTTGCCTATTATCGCCAGGCAGAGCCGGAAGGCCCTACTGCGGGCGGTGTTACTTATGGCAATGCAGGACCGGGAAGATATTCTTATGACATTACGCCAGGGTTCGGAAAAATCGGAACCTCAACAGTTGATGCTCGTATCCGCGAATTAAATCAGGTAAATGTAAGAGCAGCCTATCACATTAGCGAACAATTGGAAGTTGGTTTATCCGGACAAGTCGGCGGCATTTATAACAGCGTGTTGGATGAGGCCGAAACAAGCACCGCTTTTGCTGCTCACGTATTAGCAGACTGGGGACAAGGATGGAACTTTAAAGGTACATTCATCAACTACAACTACACTGCAAAAGCCGACAATGGTCAGTCACTTGATATTATCCAGATGGGAGCTTACGGATCGCCTTATGATGTTGCGACAGAAGCCAATGCTTATGCAGTAGGAATTGCCAAAAGCTTTCCTGTCGAACTGGGGCCAATTACCAACATTCAGGCTTATGTTGATTATACCTATGTTGATAAAACAAAGGAGGAATACGCAGACATGCACCACCTAATCCCCGGCATTTTAATTTCTGCAGGGCCACTCTACACGTACATCGATTATGCAATGGGCAAAAATCAACCTTGGCTTACCCCAACATTTGGTAAAGGTTTGGGAGTTGGTGACGAGGACGCGGAATGGATGAAGCGCTTTAACATTAACTTCGGTTACTACTTTTAGAAACTAAATATATAAATATGTCAGAAAGTGATATAAAGATCGAAGTCAAAGACCTAACGTTGATATTTGGTCAAAAGAAAGCTCAGGCATTAAAGATGCTCCAGGATGGAAAATCTAAAACCGAGATTCTTTCAAAGACCAAGTGTACCGTTGGTGTAAATAAAGCAAGCTTTCAAATAAAAGAAGGGGAAGTTTTTGTGATAATGGGGCTATCTGGCAGTGGAAAATCAACACTTATCAGGTGCCTAAATCGCCTTAATGAGCCTACTGATGGAGACGTACTAATTAATGGTGTTAACATTACGAAAGAAACTAACAAAGAACTCTTAGACACAAGACGAACAGAAATGAGTATGGTGTTTCAGAAATTTGCGCTTTTGCCCCACCGTACTATAATTGAAAATGTTGCCTTTGGCCTGGAAATTCGTGGCGAGGAGAAAACAAAACGTTTAGCAAAAGCGAAAGAGGCTATCGAAACTGCGGGGTTAAAAGGCTTTGAATACCAAAAACCCTCGCAATTATCAGGTGGAATGCAGCAGCGTGTCGGTTTGGCACGTGCATTGGCCAATAATCCTGAAGTATTATTGATGGATGAAGCCTTTTCGGCACTTGACCCGCTTATTAAGTCAGACATGCAAGATCAACTGCTGGACCTTCAGGACGAACTGCATAAAACCATTGTGTTTATTACCCATGATTTAGACGAGGCCATAAAACTTGGTGACCGCATAGCTATTATGAAAGATGGGGTAATTGAACAGATTGGTACTGCCGAGCAAATTCTAAAAGAGCCAGCGAGTGAATATGTTAAAGCATTTGTGGAAAAAGTGGATCGTAAATCGATTATTACTGCAGGTTCCTTGATGTTTAAAAAACCAACTACGGTACTGCTTGATAAAGATGGTCCTGAGTCTGTTATTCGAAAGATGCGCACAGTGGCTGCCGATGTATTGCCTGTAATTGATAAACACCGTGTTTTTCAAGGTTTTATTTGGTTACCAGAAATACTAAAAGCCGAAAAAGCAAAAGCTGAAGACATCATGCCGTATATAACGGTTAATTGTCCAAGTGTGTATACAGAATATACAGTTGAAGAAATGTTGCCTTTGACGAGTGGAACAAAGTCTCCTATTGCAGTGGTGAATAAAGAGAATGGTCAACTCTTAGGTGTAGTGGCCCAAACTAGCTTGATGATTGAGGCGACACGTTTCAACGATGAACAGATCATACATTTAAAAGAACAAGCAATAGAACAGTAATATGGAAAAGGTAATAGATATTGGACAATATATTGAGGTAGCCGTAGATTGGCTTACCGAGAATTTGCACGGACTGTTTGATCTCATTAAAAATGTAGGAAATGGTTTTATTGAAGGCTTTGAATGGCTTTTAATGGGTATTCCATTTTTTGTTGTTATTGGGCTGCTAACCATTTTGGCATATTTAAAAGTAGGAAAAGGAACTGCCATTTTTACCCTGGCGGGCATGGTATTAATTTACTTAATGGGTTTCTGGGAGGAGACCATGGAAACTTTAGCGTTGATTTTTGTTTCTACTATAATCGCCTTGGTGCAAGCTATACCCATCGGAATTTGGGCAGCTAAAAAGCCTGGGGTAAATCGTGTGGTGCGTCCTATTTTGGACTTTATGCAGACGATGCCCGCTTTTGTTTACTTGATTCCGGCAGTGCTGTTTTTTAGTATTGGTAAACTACCGGGTGCTTTTGCAACAGTTATTTTTGCCTTGCCACCGGCAGTACGTTTAACAACCTTAGGCATCCAGCAAGTACCTCCCGATTTGGTGGAAGCAGCACGCGCTTTTGGTGCTACAAATCGTCAAATACTTACCAAAGTAGAGCTGCCATTAGCAACAAACACCATATTGGCCGGCGTCAACCAAACAATTATGATGGCCTTATCAATGGTCGTTATTGCCGGAATGATTGCTGCTGGAGGTCTGGGAGAAAAGGTACTTGAGGGTATTAATAATCTTAATATAGGACTTGGATTTGAAAGTGGTTTTGCCGTGGTTATTCTAGCTATCGTTTTAGATCGAATAACACAGGCTTTGGGCCAAAAAAATGAAAATAGTCCGCTCAGTAAACTGAGGATGAAATTTAAGAAAAACTAATTTAAAAAGGATTATCATGAAAGTAAAAGTATTATTATTAGCAGTTTTAACTCTGGCAATGAGTAGCTGTAATTCTGGAAAAAAGAAAGCTGAAGAAACTGAAAAAGAAATAACAATGGCCTATGTTGATGGATGGGCATCAGGAGTAGCCATGACACACGTTGCTCAAGTTATTTTAGAGCAAAATGGCTATGACGTAGATACAAAAGCTGCTGCTGTCGATTTGATCTATGCATCAATGGCTCAGGGCGATGTTGATGTATTTATGGAGGCCTGGTTGCCTGTTACTCACGGAGAAAAGGTGAAAAAATTTGGCGATAAAATCGTTAGTTTAAATGTTAACACTGACCAGGCACGTCTTGGATTAGTTGTACCTAAATATGTTACAATAAATTCTATTGAAGAATTGAATGATGTCGCTGATAAATTTGACGGTAAAATCATCGGTATTGAAAAAGGAGCTGGTATTACCGGTATGACAGATAAAGCTCTTGAAGAATATGAATTAACCAATATGGAACAATTAAATTCTTCAGGTATTGCTATGTTAAGTGAATTGACAAAAGCAATTAAAGAAGAGCGCGATATAGTTGTTCCGCTTTGGGCTCCTCACTGGGCGTTTGGTCGTTTCGATCTTAAATTCTTAGAAGATCCTAAGAAAGTATATGGTGAAACAGAGCGTATTGAAACTTTTGCCCGTGCTGGTTTTGTAGAAGAGGATCCCTGGGCTGCTGAATTTTTCAAAAACTTCCATTTAAATGATTCTGAAGCGGGTGCCATATTAGCTTTCTTTAAAGATGGTGGAAATGACAGATACGCTACAGCTAAAAAGTGGGTAGCCGAAAACCAAGATATTGTAAACAGGTGGTTACCTGAATAATATTACAAAAACCGAACGAAGTAAAATACCGGGGGCTTAAATGCCTCCGGTATTTTTTTTGCAAGAATTTAGAGTCGGTTATCAGCCATAAAAAAAGCCTGAGATTCTCAGGCTAATAACGTTGTCGTGAAAGCGACTCTATATGATTTGTTTTTCGTTCTAAATTCTGATGCAAAAATGTATCCGTTCTACCAAACAGGTCTTGACAATCCTTTTAAAATAGGTGTTGTTTTCTTAGTTGTACTTAAATTTCCAACTTTTCCATCACTCGATAATCCGCTTCATCACACGCATTTTGTGCGAATAGCGCTTGGTTTCAACATTAAAAATTCCAAACTGATCAACATTGTCTATGCGTACTTTGCCGGATGCATGGATAATTTTATTTTTCTCCCAAATGAAGCCAACATGAATGATGTTTCCCTCTTCATCATCGAAAAATGCCAGATCCCCCGGCATCGCTTCTTCAACAAACGAGAAAGCAGTTCCTTGATGAACTTGCTGGCTGGCATCGCGCGGTATTTTTATTCCGGCCTGCTTGTAAATAACCTGTACCAGCCCCGAGCAATCAACCCCAAAAGGTGAGCGTCCTCCCCACAAATAAGGCACATTGAAATACATTAAGGCCTGCTGAATGATAAATTTCCGAACATCCTCCGGTTGGTGATACATGAACTTACCCTTCATTTGGTACACTTCACGGTTGATCGAAAATTCTTTTTTATAAGGGCGCCAACAGGGCAGCGAACTTCCGGCAACAATCATCATGTTTTGCTCGTCATCAACCGGAATGATATTAAAAATATCAGTACAAACTGCAAAAGGCGAATTCTGTATTTTTTGATAGGATCGATCCGATATTTCTGTGATCATTTTTTGGTCAACCCAGCCCTCGTAATTATCGTATTCGGTTGTCACCCGGCACCATCCCATAAATTGTTCGTGTACTTCAAAATACTCGCCAAATAAGATTTGGCTGGTCATTTCACTTTTTTCCGAAGGTTCTTTTCGAAGTGGGATAATACTTAAACCGGAGATTCCGTAATTCATCTTTCTATTTTTTCATATTAAAGGTTGTGCAATACTCTTATCTATTTGTATTTCTTCACTCCCATCAATACATGTAACTCGCTTTTAATGATTCTTTTAAACAAAAAGACTTCTGCAAACTCGTTTCATATTTATTTGTTAATTAAATTCCTAAAGTCATATCAACGATTCAGTAAAGCTGTATATTACATTCAGTATTGGATAAAAACCGACAGAAAGCCTTAAACACAAAAGAAATTACTAATTTTATTCTTCAAATATATAACTTCAAGATTAGTTTTATAAGGTCTTGTAAAGTCTTTAAAAAAGTATTTATGAAAAAGTTATTAACGCGTTTAGCTCGCTACTATCACTTTTTTTACATCGCGTTCGCTTTTCTGGCGACTGTCTTTCTTCTCTATTTAATTATTCCTGGCGAAAGCCGGTTCAAATACGAGTTCCAAAAGAATGCCCCCTGGCGGCACGAAACATTGGTGGCTCCTTTTAATTTTGCCATTTTAAAATCAGACGAACAAGTCAGGATTGAACAAGACTCTGTCAAAAGTAAATTTATCCCCTATTTTAATGTTGACACTCTTGAAGGAATTGCCCAAACACACAACCTTATTCAGACCCTAAACACGCTTGATGTTGACTCAGCAACGGCGAACAACCTTGAGGATTTCATTTCCCGGTTATATGATGTTGGGATACTGGAGCAGTCTCCGGAAAACAACCCGGCACTCCAAAACAAAACACAGCTCATCGCAATTCAAAACAAGCTTGCGGAACGCGTTTTCGTCACTGATTTATATACTTTAAAGTCAGCCTATCAAGAACTTAGCGATACGCTAAAAGCGACCTTGAAAAGCCGTTTTGATAGCCTCAGTCAAAAAACGAACCTGAGCGATTTCATCCGCGCTAATCTGACTTACGATGCAGAATTCAACAAGCAGGAGCTTCAAAATCAGATGGATGAAGTTTCGCTAACTCAAGGAATGGTGCAGGCCGGAGAACGAATTATTTTTAAAGGAGACATTGTAACTCCCGACAAATACACTATACTGGATTCGCTGAAAAAAACTTACGAAACCAAGCGAGGACAAAATATTGAACGGTATCTGTTAATCCTGGGAAAGCTCATTTTAATTATTTCGTGCCTGCTCATCCTGATTTTTTATTTGTATTATTTCAGACCCGAGATTTTCAAACAAAAACGGAGATTAAGTTTTATCTTGATTATGATTGTGCTCATGGTGTTTACTTCACGCTTTGTAAACGACCGTAATTTTGTCAACCTCTACCTTGTTCCGTTGGCTATTTTACCAATCCTATTGCGCATCTTTTTCGATTCGAGGACAGCAATTTTTACACTTGTGGTAACCTCCCTTTTAATCGGGTATTTTGCTCCAAACAATTTCGAATACATCTTTTTAAATCTCTTTGCCGGCATTATTGCTGTTTTCAGTCTCGACAAGCTGCACCGTCGTTCTCATTTGGTATTAACGGCTTTGTGGGTGTTTATTAGCTATTCCGTTGTCTTTCTGGCCATGTCGATGATTCAGGAAGGAAACATTGACTCAATTCCATGGAAAGAGCTTGAGTGGTTTGGCGGAAATGCACTACTCATTCTGCTCGCTTATCCGTTGATTTATATTTTTGAAAAGCTGTTTGGTTTTGTTTCAGATGTCACCCTGATTGAACTGGCAGATACCAACCAACCCTTACTGCGAAAACTGGCGCATGAAGCTCCGGGGACATTTCAACACTCGATGCAAATTGCCAATCTCGCCGAAGAAGTTATTATTCGTATTGGAGGCAATCCATTTTTAGTGCGTGCCGGGGCCTTGTATCACGACATTGGCAAAATGAACCAACCGGCCTTTTTTGTCGAAAACCAAGCTGCCGGCATGAGTCCTCACAGTGCTTTGGACAACAAGCAAAGTGCAAAAATAATAATTGACCATGTAACTAACGGGGTGAAAATTGCGCGTAGAAACAAACTTCCCGAGATGTTGATCGACTTTATCAGTAGTCATCATGGCACTACACAAGCCAAGTATTTCTACACGACTTATAAAAATGATCACCCCAATGAAGATGTTGACCCAAAAGAGTTCACCTATCCGGGGCCACCGCCCAAAAGCAAGGAAACCAGCGTAGTAATGCTTACTGATGGTATTGAAGCTGCTGCGAGAGCGTTGAAAGAAAAAACCCATGAAAACTTGCATCAGCTCATCGAAAAAATGGTGCGAGACAAACTGGAGTCCGGTCAATTGGAAAACGCTGATTTAACTTTACGCGACATCCGTATTTTCAAGGAGACGATCATTGAAAAGCTGATGAATATTTATCATGTTCGAATCGAATATCCGGAGGATAATAAAAGCAAATAAACCGACGGCACATATTTACAGGTCGTTTTTTTGAACGAATAGTCAGCAGTACCAGCTATTTCCAAAACCGGGTAATTAGCACCTCGGCTGCAATAAATAATAAGGCAATCGCTAAAAACAATTGCCATAACTGAATACCTTCGTTGGCTTCAAGAATTCTGGCTTCAAAATTGGAATTTGTTGCATCAATAACATTGAACGACAGTAAGCCAGCGGCATCAACAGCATCTTCCAGCTGTGTGTTTGTTAACTGAGGAGAGGTGGATTCTCTTCGGTTAAAATTGAAAGCCAGGGTACGAACGTCCCCCTCGCCCTGACTTAAATTGTAAAAACCTGCTTTTTGAACAACTCCCTGCAAATCGACACGAAACTCGTTGGCTGTTTGATTAATTGATGAAAGCTGAATTTCTTCATCGGCTTGCATCGGGCTGATTGACAAACTCTCACCCGACGTAAACGATTCGCTTTTGGGTAAGGTGAGAACCAAATTATCAGCAATCTCATACTGAATTTGTTGTGGTTCAAAACTATTTAGAGCAATGTTGTAAACCAGCGGCACAAAAATAGCATGCTTGCTAAAATCAGTCAACTCATCGTTTAGCGGAAAACTAAAATTATATACGCGCCCCTGCCCTTTCTGATATTGAGAAACAGCAGTTTGCCCATTGTTAAAATCCACGATACTCAACTGCGAACTTTGTGCTCCCACCCGATACCGATAACTCAACTCTACTTCGGGTAAATCCAGATTTTCCTTTTCGTGTAAAAATACATCTTGCAACAACAAATGATTGAAATTGACCTGATCCATTTTTAACTTAACCGAATCGGATCCCGTAATTAAGCCGGCCTCTAATTTCCCATACAATTCGTTATACGAAGCTAAGTCAGCTTGCATTCCGGGGAAAATGCCTAACGAGCCTCCCTTTTCAACAAACTGATTTAACGCATTAACTAAGCCTGAACTAAACTCATTTAAGTTGAGCAAATAAATGCACTGATACTGATCGAATTCGCTAACTTTTACTTTACTAACTGCCGTTTTTTCAAAACTAATATTTTCATCGTTTTCAAAAAGAGCTTCCAGCTTCCGAATAGCGGGATCATCGGACCGAAAAACGGCTAGAACGTCGTTTTTATCCCGTACGTTATAACTTAAAAAATATTGATTGTCGTAAACCACCGGGTAATCATCAAGCTCAACGACTAACCGATGAACCCCAGAACTATTATTTTTATAGGTCAGCTCCAGTATTTGTTCCGCCTCCGCATCAATATCGATATTACTGATTGACTTGATGGTATCATTAACCTTCAGCCTGACTGGAATGTCCCGGTAGCTCTGTGACGACAGATTTTTAACACGAGCAAATAAGGTTTCTTCACGCTTCTTCTTATGTCCGGGAGTTTCAAACCAGCAACTGTCGATCAACAAATTATTAGCAACTTGACTTCCTACCGGGATCAGGAAAGTTTGAATACTGGTATCCGATTCAATTTCTGAGAAATCAGACGTATAGCTCTGGAAATCAGAAATCAGATAAATGATTTTATCAGCTTTTTCAGTTTGTTTTAGCAGACTATTTTTTAGTTGCTGATAGGCTTTTGAAACATTGATAGACAGCGGACCTTCCTGAATTTTTCCAAGCTGAGTGACTAGTTGAGTCTGATTGATTAACTGTTGACGTCCCGGTAGATTCTGATTTTCCATCAGGATGTAATTTGTCCCAGGCCCATAACTACTCGCAATACTAATCGCTCTGCTTTTGGCTTGCTCAAGCAACATTCCATTGTCAGTTGCTCCCTTCATGCTAAATGAGTTGTCAACATAAAGGGCAACAACCTTTCGGGCTATTCTTTGCTCTTGCTTATTTGTTGGTAAATAAGGCTGGGCAAATACAAACACCAATGCCGAAATCGTTAGAATACGGGAAAGGAGAATTAGCAATTGCTTCAGGTTGCTTTTTTTTCGGGTATCTTCCTTGACGGCTTTTAAAAAGTTAACCTGACTGAAATAGACTGTCTTATACCGTTTAAAATGCAGAAAATGAATCAGTATAGGCAGACAGATTAACAAAAGTGCCGTCAAAAACTCAGGATAGATAAACCTCATTTCAAATTTCTTAATTATTGAAGACCAAAATTAATGGAATTGTTCAATCGCGAAAACTATTCATCGCCGATTCAGGTTTTTTAATTCGCTCAACAATGTTTACTATATTTGCAAAATTATTAAACAAAACAGAATTAACTCTTGTTAAGCATAGTAATTCTCGCAAAAATGAACGTGGAGGAATTAGAGACGACATCGGAGAGTTTAATCTAAATTGCCATCAATGAATTACTACACCATAAAAGATCTTGAAACCTTGTCAGGCATCAAGGCACATACCATTCGCATATGGGAAAAGCGCTATGGTTTGCTGGAACCGCAACGTTCAACAACAAATATTCGCTATTATAGCGATAACGAACTACGAAAACTCCTCAACGTATCGATGCTGGTGAAGCATGGATACAAGATCTCGAAAGTTTCGAACTACGAAAACGGTCAAATTCAGAGGGAAGTGCTGAAACTGAATGAGAAATCGCTTCCATCTGAAAGCATGATTGATCAGCTTGTGGTGCACATGGTAAATTTTGATCATAAAAGCTTTGAAGACTTACTGCTTCAGCAAATCAACCAGATTGGGTTTGAAGAAACCTTTATGGAAAACATTTTCCCTCTATTTGAAAAAGTTGGTATTTACTGGCAAATTGGAACCATCTTCCCGGCACAGGAACACTTTGTTTCCAACATCATCCGCGAACTGCTCATCAAAGAAAGCTCAGGAATTAATAATCATGACTCCACTTCTATCGTTTTGTTTTTTCTGAAGGAGGGTGAAATGCATGAAATCAGCTTGTTATTTTATCATTATCTCGCCTTAAAATCGGGCTATAAAACAATTTATCTAGGTCAAAATGTCCCCTTCGAGGATTTGGTGAAAATGGACGGGGTACAACCGTTCGATCGAATTTTCACTGCTTTTATCAATGGAATAGATGAAAAAGAATTGGAAGACTATATTGCTGAAATGTATAAAGCATTTAAACGCAAAAAAATCTTTGTAACTGGTGCTCAAATCTCCATGGTTAAATCAAAACTCCCTTCCAATTTTAAATTGATTACTGATGCAAAAGCGTTTAAAAAATACTTTGGTAGCGGCTTATTAGGCTAATTCACTCGCTTCCTTTTCGCCTGACTCGTAGTCATGTATCTTCTGAATTCGCCTTAAATGGCGACCACCCTCAAAGCTTTCGTCTAACCAACGATCCACAATTTCAAAAGCCAATTCTTCAGAAACCATCCGTCCCCCCAGTGCAATCACATTCGCATTATTATGCTGCTTGGCCAAAATAGCTGATTGTACACTCCAACACAATGCACAACGCACACCCTTCACTTTGTTTGCAGCAATGGCTTCACCATTTCCACTTCCGCCAAAAACAATTCCCAAATCTGCTTCATTCTTGGCCACAGTTTCTGCTGCAGGAATAACAAAATCAGCATAATCTACCGCTTCTTCCGAATCGGTTCCCAAATCAACAACCCGGAAACCTTTGTTTGATAAATGTTTTTTTACCGCTTCTTTTAGGAGAAATCCGGCATGATCGGTACCTAATGCAATCGTCTTCATTTTTTTTATAAAATTTGCTATTGAAAATTTATCTCCTGAACTCAGTCGGGCTCTTCCCCACTTTATTCTTAAACAAACGGCTAAAATAGTGAATAGTTTGAAATCCGAGCTCATAACTAATCTCTTTAACGCTCTTGTCGGTAACCAACAAGAGTTCCTTAGCCCGCATGATCTTAAGTTCCAGATGATATTTATGAGGAGCCATTCCGGTATAATTTTTAAACATTTTCCTGAAGTACGAATACCCAATGTTATATTCCCTTGCCATCAGAGTCATGTCCAGTTCCTGATCTACATTTTGTCTGATCCTAAATCGTGCATCTTCGATAATCCCTGCAATACGCTTTCCTGTAAATTCCTTTTGCTTTTCGAAAGAAATTAAGTAGCCGAGCATTTTTACAATCAGCCCACTTGCAATCTGCTGAAAACCGGGTTGCTCTTCCTGAACCAAATCAAACACCTTGTAATAAGTATCAATAATTTCTTCGTGAACCCCAATATGCAAAACGGATTGTTTTCCTGCGAATATTGGATGTTGAAATAGCTTTCGAGCCATTTCACCATTAAATCCAATATAATGCTCCTGCCAACCTAATGCTTGATTTGGCCGGTATCGGTGCCAAACACCGGGTTTGATCAAAAAAACACTCCCCTCAAGAAGTGAAAACTCTCCATTTTCAGTTTCTAAAACCCCGTTTCCCTTTGTAATATAGTTGATCTGATATTCTTGTAAAACCCGTCCACTGCTCCAGTTAAAATAATAACCACTGGGATGCCTTATCGGTGGATAGGGTTGATTTGGCGGAGAAGTATAGGCTCCGGTAACATTCAAATAAAGTCCCCAGTGTTGATCTTCTTCACCGGCAGTTAAATACTTAAAAAAATCCTCCATATCAGTATCAAAAAGTGCAAACAATCTGCCAGAAAGTGTATTGATAGACTGTAACTATCAAGCTACTTTTGACATCAACTTATGTTTTATAAAATCAAAATTACTAAAATCCTGCCTTATAGCAGGACTAAATCGAATTAAACTATGCAAGCAATTTTAGGAATTCTTTTTCACTCGCTCGGTGGTGCTTCATCGGGGAGTTGGTACATGCCATATAATCTTGTAAAAAAATGGCATTGGGAGGTCTATTGGATTATTGGAGGACTTTTCTCGTGGCTAATCATGCCTTTTATCGCGGTGTTGTTAACGACTCCGGAGTGGCAGGGAATTATATCAGCTGCAGATTCTTCTGTCGTACGAACTACTTACATTCTAGGTGTTCTGTGGGGAATAGGAGGACTTACCTATGGCTTAGGTATTCGCTACCTTGGCATGTCGCTTGGAAATTCGGTGTTACTTGGAATTACCTCGTTGGTGGGCTCGTTAGGCTTACCGATTCTTCGTGATGTCGGTAATTTAGCGGAAGTTTTACCTGCAGGAGATTCGTTTACCGATATGCTGTCAACCCAGAGTGGTCGTGTAGTTTTGTTCGGTATTTTTGTGCTCATGATCGGAATTGTCCTTTGCGGTAAAGCCGGTCTAATGAAAGACAAAGATCTACTAGGCCATAAAGAAGGCGTTAATACCGAGTTTAAATTAACAAAAGGTTTGATTATTGCCGGTATCTCCGGTGTTTTAAGTGCATTCTTCAGTTTTGGTATCGATGCCGGAAAGCAGATGGGTGAAGCCGTTCGTGAAATTGCCGTTACAAATCAATTCCCATTTGTTAGCGACGGAACCTACCTGTTTGAGAACAATATCATCTTCTTAGTCATCCTTTGGGGAGGGTTAACGACGAACTTAATCTGGTCGGTCGCGCTTATTCTTAAAAATAAAACCGGAGGCGATTTGGTTGATTCAACATCACCATTACTGAAAAACTACTTATTCTGTGCATTAGCCGGTACAACTTGGTTCCTTCAATTTTTCTTCTACGGAATGGGAGAAACAAAAATTGGCAATGGTGCCAGTTCATGGATTTTACACATGTCTACGATTATTCTTACGGCTAACTTCTGGGGATTTTATCGAAAAGAGTGGGCAGGCGTTTCGAGCAAGACCCGATCTACCATTTTTCTGGGAATTGGTCTGATTCTATTATCCATTATAATTATGGGTATTGCTAAAAGCAATTTCTTAAATTAAAACACAAATAGTATGAATCGTTTAGCATTTAAAATGCACCTCAACGAAGGACAAAAAGAGGAATACAAAAAACGCCATAACGAACTATGGCCAGAGCTACGAAAGCTATTAAAAGAGGCCGGAGTTAGCGAATACTCCATCTTTATCGACGAAGAGACCAACACCCTGTTTGCATTTCAAAAAGTTGCGGGCGATGGTGGTTCTCAGGATTTGGGGAAAACTGAAATTGTACAAAAATGGTGGGCTTTTATGGCTGACATCATGAAAACGAATCCCGATAATTCTCCGGTAAGTACAGAGCTGGAAGAAGTATTTTATATGGAATAAAATCTAAAAATGAATAAAATGAAATCAAAAGAATTAATTGAAAAAGCGTACGCAATCGCAAAAGAAGAATATGCTGCAATTGGCGTTGATACCGATGCAGTACTTAAAAAAATAAAAGAATTAACCATTTCGCTCCACTGCTGGCAAACTGATGATGTTGGTGGTTTCGAAACTCCCGACGCCGAACTTGGCGGTGGTGGTATTCAAACAACAGGTAACTATCCGGGAAAAGCAGGCACAATTGAAGAAATGCGTGCTGACTTGGATAAAGTAATGTCATTACTTCCGGGAAAACAACGCTTAAACTTACATGCAATATATGGTGATTTTGGAGGCGAATTTGTAGATCGCGACCAAATTGAGGTAAAACACTTTCAAAGTTGGATTGACTGGGCTAAAGAGCGCAGTATGGGATTGGATTTCAATGCAACCTGCTTCTCTCATCCTAAAGCTGATGATGGTTTTACCCTTTCGAGTAAAAATGAAGAAAACCGTAAATTTTGGGTTGAGCACGTAAAACGTTGTCGCGCTATTTCTGCTGAAATGGGGAAACAATTAGGCACTCCATGTGTGCACAATACCTGGATTCCGGATGGAACAAAAGATATTCCGGTAGATCGTAACGGATACCGCGTCATTCTTAAAAAGTCTCTTGACGAAGCTTTTGCCGATGAATATCCAAACGAGTACATGAAAGATGCTGTTGAAAGTAAAGTATTTGGTATTGGCGTAGAGTCTATGACTGTTGGTTCGCACGACTTCTACCTGGGATATGCCATCAAAAATAACAAGCTAATCTGTTTGGATAGTGGTCACTTCCATCCAACAGAAGTTGTTGGCGACAAAATTTCTTCTTGTTTACAGTTTGTAGACGAATTATTGCTTCACGTAACTCGCCCTATTCGCTGGGACTCTGATCACGTAGTTACATTAAACGAAGATGTGCAGCTAATCGCTTCAGAAATCGTTCGTAATGACTTTCTGAGTCGCGTGAATGTTGGGTTGGATTTCTTCGATGCTTCCATTAACCGGATTGGTGCCTATGTCATTGGAACCCGTGCCGCTCAAAAAGCATTCCTGATTGCGATGTTAGAACCAACCAAATCATTAGTTGAGTTGGAAGAAGCCGGTAAAAACTTCGAACGTTTAGCGACACTGGAAGAACTGAAGACAATGCCTTTCAACGCTGTGTGGGATTACTACTGCGCTAAAGAAGGTGTTCCTGCCGGAATGGACTACATTGCCGACATTCAAGCGTACGAAAAAGAAGTATTAAGCAAACGATAAGCACTGACGTACAGCACAATGAAAAAAGTTATTGCTATATTCGATATAGGCAAAACAAATAAGAAACTTTTGCTCTTTGATGAACACTTTCAAGTCGTGTTTCAGCAGGAGCAAAAGTTCCCTGTTACCACCGATGATGACGGATTTGAATGTGACAACATCGACCTGATTACATCGTGGATAAAAGATGAATTAAAGACATTGGCTCGCAGTACCAAATTTGAGTTGACTGCAGTCAATTTTTCAACTTACGGCGCATCGCTCATGTTTCTGGATGAAAATGGCAACCGCCTCACTCCGGTCTACAATTACCTGAAAGAAGCACCATCATCGATCTCCGAAAGCCTTTTTGAAAATTACGGTGGCAAAGATGAGTTTTGCCGAAAAACAGCTAGTCCGGCTCTTGGATTGCTTTTAAATTCAGGAATTCAAATTGCCTGGTTGAAGCAGGAAAAGCCTGAAGCATACCAACAAGTAACATCCATCTTACATTTCCCGCAGTACTTATCGTATGCTCTAACCGGAAAAGTTGTGTCAGAACCAACTTCTATTGGCTGCCACACGTTTATGTGGGATTTCGACAAGATGAGCTACCACCAATGGCTTACAGATTACGGCATTCATTTGCCCGATCCAATCACGAACGACCTTGTTTCAACCGTCGAAATCGAAGGCAAAAAAGTTCAGGTTGGCACAGGAATTCACGACAGTTCTTCGTCATTGGCTCCCTATTTAAAAGGAACCAGCGAACAGTTTATACTGGTTTCAACCGGCACCTGGTGTATCAATATGAACCCGTTCAACAGCGAGCCATTAACTGCAAAGCAATTGGAACAAGATTGCCTTTGCTTTTTAAGTCCCGACAAACAGCAAGTGAAATCATCGCGTTTATTTATGGGGCATTTTCATGAAGTGTGGGTCGAAAAATTAGCCAAGCATTTCGGCGTAGAACTAGATCGTTTCCGACATGTAATATACGACAATGACCTGATTGAAAGCATTCAAGATAAATTTGAAAATAGCTCAATCTTCTTCCCAGGTGGAAAGGAAAGTTTTGATGATGCCTTAAAATCAGTCGATCTTAGTCGATTTGAGAATTACAACGAAGCTTACACCAAACTAACCATCGACTTAACAGACTTGTGCATTGAATCTATCCAACTGATTATTCCACAAGCCGACAAAACCACGACCTTCTATATTTCAGGAGGATTTGCCAGAAATGACATCTTCATCAATCTGTTATCCGATCAATTCACCGATAAGAAAGTGATCACCTCTGAGATTGACAATGCCAGCGCACTGGGCGCCGCTTTAGTCATTGCAAAATCGGTTGGATTTAAAAACCCGTTAAAGGTGCAGTAAAAAATTCAAAAAAAGAGATGAGAAAATTAAACACCAAATGGATGCATCCTCGTGATCAGATTACGATGATTATTGATAAGATCTATAAAAGTGGAATGACCACCACTTCCGGAGGAAACATTTCTATTATAGATGATAATGGCGATGTTTGGGTAACTCCATCGGCTATCGATAAAGGCACCTTGCGCCCCTCAGATATCGTTTGTGTAAGAAAAGACGGAACCATTGAAGGTCGTCATAAACCATCATCAGAGTATCCGTTTCACATTGCTATTTACAAATGCCGTCCTGAGATTAAAGCTGTTATTCATGCTCACCCACCGGCATTGGTATCGTTTAGTATTGTTCGTCAAATACCGAATACAAACGTAATTCCGCAGGCCAAGCACATATGTGGTCCAATTGGCTATGCGCCCTATGCACTACCCGGAAGTGAAGAGCTAGGCGACGTTATTGCCGAGGAATTCAAAAAAGGAGTCAACGCTGTCATCATGGAAAACCACGGAACGGTTGTTGGTGGATCTGATATGGTTGATGCTTTCCAGCGTTTTGAAACAATCGAATTCTGCGCCCGAACATTGATCAACGGAAGTACAATAGGGAAACCAAATTATCTTTCCGACGAGCAAATCGCAGAGTTTGAAAACCAGATTCCACGCTTACTTCCTGAAATGGATGAAGTAAACCATCCATCTGACGAACAAGAAATCAGAGAGCAAATCAGAAAGATTGTATTGCGTGCCTGCGATCAGGGAATGATGATTAGCTCCTACGGAACAGTATCGGTTCGCTGGCGGGAAAACGACTTCCTGATTACCCCGACCAATGTTCCGCGTTGGGATATTCAGTTGAAAGACATCGTTCAGATTAAAGATGGCAAACGTGAACCAGGAAAAATACCGAGCCGATCAACTTGGTTGCATCAGGAGATCTATAAACGGAATCCACATGTGAATTCAATCATCCTGACTCAAACACCTTACCTGATGGCTTATGGTGTAACAGGAGAAAAAATTGACGTCCGCACCATTCCTGAAAGTTGGATCTTCTTACAAGATATTCCGAACATGCCATTTGGTTCACACTTCACAGGCGAAGAAGCTATTCTAAATACAATTTCAAAAGATACACCAGCAGTTATTATCAATAACGACTCGGTATTGGTTACCGGCGATAAGTTGCTAGGAACTTTCGACCGTTTAGAAGTTGCCGAATTCAGTGCAAAATCGCTTACCATGGGAGCTTGCTTGGGTGATTTAGTTCCTATTAATGATGATCAGGTAGAAGACCTTAGAAAGAAGTTTTTGAGCTAACTCGTTGATTGGCTCAGTCTGTACAGACCATTTAATTTGCAAATGGTTATTGATTCATTTCAATAGCCGCTTTCTTTTTTTAAGAAATGTACAGCATATTTATAATTTGTTAGGATTTCGCGAATGAAATTTCAACTACTTTTGGCCGCTTACTATGATAAAATTTGTGCGCATGATAAAACGTAATTTGACCATTCTAGTATTAAGCGTTCTACTTAGTGCTTGCAGTATGCAGGCTAAGCTCAATCGCCACTATACTGGCGAAACAATTGAATCAGCAACTCAGGAATTTAAAGATATCCCTTCAAGTAAAATACCACTCAACAACGGAAATACAAAAGTTATTTTTACCAAAGAATCATTTCTGGGAGCAACAACCATCAATCAGGGCAGTGCAACACTCGATCCCATAACCACTCCTCCGGTAAAGAAAACCGAACAATTTATTTTTACAGTTGATACCGCTGGGGTAATTATAGAAACAGACTATGACGTAAATTACCAGCAATAATTGCAATAGCATGAATAATTTTACAATTTAAGATCGCCATTATTGATTTTTTTATAGTTTTGCACACACGTTTTAGCAAACACTGCTAAACCCTGCAAAAAATAATTTGCTAACGCCCAGTTGGCGGAATTGGTAGACGCGCTAGTTTCAGGGACTAGTGTCCTTTTGGATGTGAAGGTTCGAGTCCTTTACTGGGCACCAGAACAAATCCAAACAAAACAAAAAGCACTTAAAATCAATGATTTAAGTGCTTTTTTATTTTCCACAGAGATCAAAAAAGCACAATAAAAGTCATTCTAAACGAGACTTTGCCGAGACCATTACTTTTTATAACAAACTAGTCTCGGCAATCCTCATAAGTCTCTCTATTTCAGCATTTAAATTGATACGAATTGACTCGATTTGATCTTGAAAACAAGCCCCTAAAAGGGTATTTTTAAGCAACAATCGAGACCAATTTTTTCTTTAACCTTAAAAATGAAAAAAGATGAGATTGACAATTATATTCCCAGCGGGTCGTTAGAAGAAGTCACCGAGTAGCCAGACGAACTCAGCTACCCTCCAGACGATATTGCCGATCAGCTGCACGAAATCGGTGAGGAGCCAAATCATCGACAGCACACGGGAAATCGGGAAAAACCATTATCTTGGGGAAAAATAAAGGTCGTTGGCATATTGAGAATTCGTAAGTATTCAAGCGGTTTAATGCGGATTGAGTTGAGAACTCAAAATAGCTCGGCTCCTTTCCGATTTCCATCAGAACAAGCCGTTTCGAAGGAGTTCAAAAAAGGGCGGGCCGGGGCAACACCTAAGACTTTGCTAAAAGAGAAATAACAACCATATTTAATGCACACCAGTTGTATGCAAGTGTAAGAAACCGAACCTCCGAGACACGTTGGCGCGAAATAAAAAGATTCAAATAATTAAAAAAACAGAATGGATTGGTACTCCGTTGATATCAGATGCAATTTGAGGGAATTTTATTTTGTATTTTTTCCCCTGCGCAAAGACAAAAGAAACCACACCACATTACACACATTAGCAAAGCCCCACAAGCCACACTAAATCCTAAGCTTTGCCAAAGAGTGCAATTTTGCCAACACACAGTGAACCAGCTTGTATCATTTTTGTTTTAACAGACAGATTTTTATTTACTTTTGCATTTGTGAAAAATAAAATTTTTGCCTTATCACTATTACTATCCTTTTGGGTAGTATTAAGTCATGAGATGATTGTTCATCATCATCATGAGGATTTGGCATTGAATTTTTCTGTCAGCAATGTGCATGATGATGACCACGAACACAAACATCCGAACGAGGGTGAGCTTCCGCACAGTCATGATTCACAGAAAGAAAATGAAAGCCCGGAACACAATCACCCATTCCCTTTTCATCAACACATTTCGGCAACAAATGATGTTTATATTGAAAGAACGAATCGGTTAGAATCAAATACTCAGATACGTGACATTTCGCTTCTTGTTTTTATAGAATTAATCCGAACAGAGCTTTCTAAGCCGCCTAATATTGAAGGAAAGCTATACGAAGAGCCTCCATTTTTAATACCTTCATTAAGTTACCTCGAAGCATTTGCTCTACGAGGCCCTCCTTCCTTTGTTTAAATTTCTCTTTTTTGAATGTTGCCCTACAAATTATGTAGGCTGTAAATAAGCATTCTATATCCGCAATTTTTTAAAATTTAAACAAAAATAGTAATGAAGAATAAGATAATCTTATTTTCTACCCTTGCATTCATTTTTGCAAGTTGCCATATCAACCATAACCACGATGCCGAAGAATCTCATCATGACGAAGTTTCAATAAAAATTACCGCATACAGTAACGAATTCGAACTTTTTGCCGAAGCCGACCCATTTGTCGTTGGTAAAACAGGTGAAATATTATCTCATTTCTCCCATTTGCCAAGTTTTAAAGCGTTGGAGAGTGGAAGTATGACGGCTCGCTTAAAAGTGAATGGAAAAGAAACCAGCCATACTCTTGAAAAACCAACCCGTAAAGGCATCTATAAATTTACAATAGCGCCCGAAACCGAAGGTGCAGGTCAATTGGTTTTTGACATTGTAACAGAACAGGGAACCTTTCAATTAATTGCTCCTGATATTCAGGTGTATGCCGATGAGCATGATGCCATTCATGCAGCAGAACAAATTGTTTTTTCAGAAACCAATGCAACCGTATTTACAAAAGAACAGGCATGGAAAATAGATTTTGCCACTGAATTTCCAAAAGTTGAACCTTTTGGGCAAGTTATTAAGACTGCTGCGCAGGTGCAATCTGCACAGGGGGATGAAATTATAATTACAGCTAAAACGAACGGTATTGTTGTGTTTGCTGCCGAAAATGTATTGGAAGGTAAAAGTGTATCAAACGGACAAACACTATTTTCCATATCGGGAAATGGATTAGCCAATAATAATTCTGCGGTTTACTTTCAGGAAGTAAAAAACAATTACGAAAAGACTAAAGCCGATTACGAAAGATTAGCAGAACTGGCAAAGGATAAAATAACCTCAGAAAAAGACCTGCTCAATGCAAAAAATCAATACGATAATGCCAAAGCAAAGTATGATAATCTGGTCAAAAACTTTAGTGCTTCCGGTCAGAATGTAACAAGTTCAATGAATGGATTTGTAAAACAGGTTTTTGTGCGAAACGGACAATATGTTGAAGCCGGACAAGCCATTGTTGCCATTTCTCAAAACAAAACCTTGCTGCTTAAGGCCGAAGTTCAACAAAAGTTTGCACCTGTTTTGGCATCGATCAATTCTGCTAATATTCGCACACTTCAAAACAACCAGACTTATACGCTGGCAGAATTAAATGGGAAAATAGTCTCGTTTGGAAAAAATACCAATAGCGATAATTTCTTGCTTCCGATTAACCTGCAAATCGACAATAAAGGTGCTTTTGTTTCTGGTGGTTTTGTGGAATTATACCTAAAAACGTTGACGAATTCACAGGCATTAACACTACCAAATGATGCCATATTAGAAGAACAAGGCTCTTATTTTGTGTTTGTGCAGGTTCATCCCGAACTCTTCGAAAAAAGAGAGGTGAAAGTGGGTGCAACAGATGGTTTAAAAACCGAAATAGTAAAGGGCATCACCCCAAAAGAACGTGTCGTAACCGAAGGTGCTATTCTTGTAAAACTGGCACAGGCAACAGAAACGTTGGATGCTCATTCAGGTCATAACCATTAGGAAATGAAGAAATGTTGAATTATAAATTTTAAATGAAAGTTACATGCAGAAAGAAAATATAATACTTGAAAGAAGTTTTGAGTTTGCTCTCCGAATAATTGAATTGTATAAGCAAATGACCGAGCAGAAGGAGTTTGTTCTATCAAAACAAGTGCTTCGAAGTGGAACCAGCATAGGTGCAAATGTAGAAGAAGCAACTGCTGCCTATTCAAAAAAGGACTTTGCGGCAAAAATGTCAATTGCATCTAAAGAAGCAAGAGAAACGCGCTATTGGTTGCGACTAATCGACAAAAGCCAGATTGCACAGGTAGATGTTGCAGGATATCTTGATGAGATTGAGCATATCGTTAATATCCTGACTGCGATAGTAAAAACCTCACAAAATCAATGATCAATGTTAAATGCTAAATGTTGAATGGGTTGAAATGTAGAATTATAAATTTTGAATGTTAGATGGTTTTCCATTCAAAATTTAACATTGAGCATTTAACAATCCCGCAATTCAACATTTAAAATTCAAAACTTAAAATTTCATAAATGTTAAATAATATTATAAAATTCTCACTGAACAACAAGTATCTCATTTTGCTCGCTTCAGTGTTGCTTGTGGTCATCGGAACGAGAACCGCCATAAATATGGATGTGGATGTATTCCCTGATTTTACTTCCCCAACTGTTGTTGTAATGACCGATGCCCACGGAATGGCATCGGAAGAAGTGGAACGTTTGGTCACCTTTCCCATAGAAACTTCTGTAAATGGAGCAACAGATGTGCGCAGGGTACGTTCCGTTTCTTCACAAGGATTCTCCTTTGTTTGGGTCGAATTCGATTGGGGTACTGACATTTTCAAGGCCCGTCAGATTGTTAGCGAAAAACTTATTAGTGTTTCATCGCAAATGCCTATTGGCGTTGGACAGCCAATTTTAGCTCCACAGTCGAGCATTATGGGCGAAATTTTCCTTATCGGGATTCAAGCCGATAGCACCAGCATGATGGATTTAAGAACCATTGCCGAATGGAATGTTAAACCTTTGATTTTGGCAACCGGAGGCGTGTCGCAGGTAACCATCATTGGAGGCGATTACAAGCAGTATCAGATATTGGCGAATCCTGAAAAAATGAAATACTACCATGTTTCCATGTTCGAACTGGCTGATATTTGCACAGGAATAAGTCAGAATTCAGCCGGAAGTGCGATACGACAGTATGGTAACGAATATGCTGTACGTGGAATGGCAAGAACTGCCGATGTGGAAGAATTGGGAAATTCATTTATTAAGTCGGTTAATGGCAAACCTGTTAGAATACGGGACGTTGCCGAAGTAAAAATTGGCGGTGCTATTAAAATGGGACATGCTTCTCAAAATGCCAAACCAGCCATCATCCTTGCTATCTCAAAACAGCCCAATACCAATACCTTGGAACTTACCGAGTTGGTTGAATCCAACCTTGACGGTTTGCAAAAAACATTGCCTCCCGATGTTGTTTTAGACACAAAGATTTTCCGTCAGGCCGATTTTATTGAAACATCGGTAAATAATGTGCAAAATGCCTTAATCGAAGGAGGTATTTTTGTAATCATTATTTTGTTTCTCTTTTTAGGCAGTTTTCGTACAACTATTATTTCTCTTACCGCTATTCCTTTGTCATTGTTGGGTGCAATTTTAGTCTTAAAAGCTTTGGGCTTAAACATAAACACCATGAGTTTGGGCGGAATGGCTATTGCCATTGGCTCGTTGGTTGACGATGCTATTATTGACGTGGAGAATGTATATAAACGCTTGCGGCAAAATCAGCAAAAGCCAAAAACCGACAGGCAATCTTCTTTTACTGTTGTTTTTGAAGCATCAAAAGAGATTCGTGCTTCTATTCTAAATGCTACATTAATTATCATTGTTGCATTCCTGCCTTTATTCTTCCTGTCAGGGATGGAAGGGCGGATGTTGAAACCTCTTGGAATTTCATTTATCGTATCCCTTTTCGTTTCTCTAATTGTAGCAATGACTCTAACACCTTTGCTTACAAAGTTGATGCTCTCTGATGAAAAGTATCTGGCTAAAAATGAAAAAGAAAAGTGGTTGGTGCGAAAGTTAACAGCCTGGTATGAGAAATCGCTTACCTGGGCATTGAAGCATAAAAAAACAGTTGTATTTTCTTCACTTGGAATGTTTGCTCTATCGCTTGTTTTATTTACATCAATGGGGCGTAGTTTTTTACCTGAATTTAACGAAGGTTCCTTAACACTTTCAGTGGTGACCAAGCCGGGCGCTTCGTTAGAAGAAAGCAACAAGTTGGGCAATCTGGTGGAAACCGAATTATTATCCATTCCCGAAATTACCGGAACGGCACGCCGAACAGGCCGGGGCGAACTCGATGAACATTCTCAAACGGTAAATAGTGCCGAAATTGATGCTACGTTTGAACTTGAACACCGTAGCCGTGAGGAATTTATGGCTGATGTTCGTGAGACTATTTCCGGTATTCCGGGTATTGCGGCAACGGTGGGGCAACCACTTGGTCACCGTATCGACCACATGCTTTCGGGCACAAGAGCAAATATTGCTATCAAATTGTTTGGTAACGATTTGAACAAGATGTTCATTCTCGGAAATCAGGTAAAAAGTGCCATTGTTGGCATCGAAGGATTGGTTGATGTAAATGTTGACCAGCAAGTAGAAATTCCTCAAATACAGATAAAAGCCAATCGCAACATGCTGGCGGAATACGGTATCACCATCGAACAGTTTAACGAGTTTGTGGATATTGCCTTTGGAAGCGAAAAACGAGCCGATATTTATGAAGGCCAAAGCCGCTTCGATTTGGTGTTGCGCCTGAATAGCGATTACACCGAAACCATTGAAGGCATTCGTGCTGCGCTTATTGATACCGATGATGGTAAAAAAGTGCCTTTAGAACAAGTTGCCGATGTAGTTTCAATTTCAGGGCCAAGTTCAATAAGTCGGGAAAATGTGCAACGTAAAATTGTAATAGCCGCAAACGTGGCTGGTCGGGATTTAAGAAGCGTTGTGGAAGAAATACAGAGTACCGTGGCTGAAAATGTGGAACTGCCCGAAGGATATCGAATAGAATATGGTGGACAGTTTGAAAGTGAAGCTAAAGCATCCAAAACACTCATGTTAACATCCATATTAGCTATTCTTATCATCTTTTTACTGTTGTTTCAGGAATTTAAGAGCTTTAAGCTTGCCGGAATTGTACTGTTGAATTTACCGTTGGCATTAATCGGAGGTGTATTTTCAATCTATTTTACTTCGGGAATTTTAAGCATTCCTGCAATTATTGGATTTATTACGCTCTTTGGAATTGCTACGCGCAACGGTATTCTGCTCATTTCAAATTATCAGCGATTGCAAAGTCAGGGCGTTCCCCTGATTGAAACAATCATTCAAGGTTCATCTGACCGTTTGAATGCAATTTTAATGACAGCCCTTACAGCCGCCTTGGCACTCATACCATTGGCAATGCAAGGCGATTTGCCGGGCAATGAAATTCAAAGCCCGATGGCACAGGTAATATTGGGAGGTTTATTGACATCAACCTTGCTGAATATTTTTATTGTGCCAATCGTTTACAGCATTTTAAACAATCGTGGAATCATTAAAACAGAACAGTAATGAAGAAAATAATAATAGCTCTTATATGCATCATAGCGTTTCAAATAAGCCTTTCTGCTCAAAGCACTATTGATTCAGTTTTGGCACAAATAGAAAGGAATAATACCACGCTGGGCGCTTTGCAAAAAAGAGCCGAAGCCGATAAAATTGGCAACAAGACAGGTAATTACCTCCAAAATCCTGAAATTGAATTCAATTATTTATGGGGTAATGATGTTACTGGTAACCGGACTGACTTTAAAGCAACGCAAGCATTCGATTTTCCCACAGCTTACAGCTATAAAAATCAAATTTCGGATATTAAAAACGAACAGGTTGAACTTGAATATCAAAAGCAACGAAAGGAATTGCTGCTGAAAGCCCGATTAGTTTGTTACGATTTGATTTATACAAATGCTTTAAAAGCTGAACTTTCAAAAAGGATTCGCCATGCGCAAAGCATTGCCGATGCGTACAAATCTAAATTCGACATCGGCGAAACTAATATATTGGAATACAATAAGGCGCAATTAAACCTGCTGAATTTGAGCAACGAAATGGAAGTCCTTACCATTGAACAAGAAGCTTTGCAAGCTGAATTGACCCGTTTAAATGGTGGTGTTCCAATAAGTTTTTCCGAAAACGAGTTTCAGGTTGCCGTTCTGCCGACCGATTTTGAACAATGGTACATGCAAGCCGAACAAAGCAATCCCTTATTAAACTGGTTGAAAAAGGAGGTTGAATTAACGCAAAAACAAGTAAGTCTTAACAAGGCTTTAAGTATGCCCAAATTTCAGGCAGGCTATATGAGCGAATCGGTGGTCGGTCAGGAATTTAAAGGCGTTACCGTGGGTTTGTCAATTCCCTTGTGGGAAAATAAGAACACCGTAAAGTATGCAAAAGCCAACGCACGTGCGTCGGAAAACACGGCATCCGACAATAAGCTGCAACTGTATAGTCACTTAAAGGTGCTACATACAAAAGCTATTTCGCTTCAAAATAACGTAAGCGATTATAAAATGAAGTTAGCAACCTTTAATAATACCGAATTACTTCAAAAAGCATTTGATAAAGGTGAAATTGCGCTGATTAACTATATGCTTGAACTTTCCATCTACTACGAAAGTGTAAATAACTTACTTAAACTAGAGCGGAATTTGAATAAAACAATTGCAGAGCTAAATCAATATTTATGATGGCGCATAAAAGCAAATACGAGAATAAAACCATGTGGGTAGTACTGCTTACTGCCATAACAATGGTTGTTGAGATAGTATTCGGTTTAACAACAAAGTCAATGGCGTTACTGGCCGACGGCATTCACATGGGTTCCCATGTGCTTGCCATTGGGCTTAGTTGGGTTGCCTATGTCATTGTTCGTAAAGTATCCAAAAGTGAGAAATTCAAAGGCAATTCCGATAAAATCCTTTCCTTATCGGGCTACAGCAGCGGTTTGATGTTATTGATTTTCGCCATTGTAATACTGATTGAAGCTGTTCAGCGTTTTTACAATCCGGTGGATATTGTTTATAAAGAAGCTATATTGGTTGCCATAATAGGACTGGTTGTCAATATAGCCAGTGCTTTTCTGTTACACCACGACCATGAGCATTCCGACCATAACATTCGTGCAGCCTATCTTCATGTAATTGCTGATGCACTCACAAGTGTTTCTGCAATTTTAGGACTCGTTGCTGCGATGATTTGGGATATTCCGTTTATAGATACCATTGCAGCCATCATAAGTTCTTTTGTAATTGTAAAATGGTCAATAGGTTTATTGAAGGATTCGGGAAAAGTATTGTTGGATATAGAACATGAACATCACCATGGACACAGTCATTAAAATTATATCCAACAAATGAGTAGTAAAAGAACCAGCCCTATTTGTAAGCACATTGGCAAAGCCCCACTAGCCAACATTAAATCTAAAGTTTTTATCTAACAGTAGGTTTCGCAGCCATCCTGCCAATTCCTCCAATTTGCCATGAATACTTGCCATACGGAAGTAGTTGAGCCAGCCTTGGGATACTTCTTTGAACTTTTCGATGGACAGACAGAAACCCCTTTAAAGGGCTTGTTTTGATTGATTTTGGGATGGTCAAAAACCATTCCCTCAAAGAACAATTTGTAGAGGCGGGCAGGCTAAAGGCAAGTGTCGCCCGGGCGTGGAGCGTAGCGAAACAAACGGGGCGAGGCTGAGCGATGGTGCCGGGGCACAGGGAAGAACCTTGAAGAAAGTTGTTGTACATCTTATAAAATCAGGGGTACTACCTGATCAAACCGGAAAGTTGCCTGCGAAGGGACAGCGCAACGGTTAGTCAGGCCTTTGGCCTGGTGCCGGAAGCGAAAACGAAGCAGGCGTCTTTCTTTGTTAACCGAGGCTTGTGAGTGCAGTGGCGGAGCCAACGGAGCGAACAGGCCGCAGGGATCACCTACCAAATCAAGTCAACTGCGTTTATCTTTGGCATCTTTATCAAAAGCCACCAGGTTAAACATTTCGCGCATTCGGGAACGAATCCGGTTGCCGTAGATGGATTCCAGCTCGGAGGCGGATAGATTGGTCGTCAGATGCGTCAACATGCGCTTGGAAACAAACAGGTCGTAACGGGCCAGCAGAATTTCGGCCATTACGTTACACTCGTTCCCGAAATGCTTTGGGGTTTGCTCCAATCTCAGGTCATCAAAACAGTAAACCTTGGGAACAGGCAGCCCACCGAGTCGAAAGTACGAGCCTTTGCTGCAGTGGTTGATCACCGAATAACCGTCTTTTTCAAACTCAAAGCTGATTTCCCGGGTGGGCTTGACCAGAAACTGCTTCTCTCGTGGGCAAAAATAGCTGATCAGCCGCATTAAACTCGATTTCCCACAGCCGATTGGCCCGGAGATCAGCAGTCCTTTTCGAAGGCTAAGTCCGTGCCTTTCCGCGTTTTGCTTGTCACCGATGGCATACACCAGCAGTTTGTAGATCAGGGGCAGATCGCCGGGGTCAATGGCAAAATTCTCCCCGAATAACATTTTTCCTTTTTCTTCCATCCAGAGCACACTCCGCTGAAAATTGAAGTTAAATACTCCGCCCTGAAGTTCGGCAATTTGGTCATAAGGGCTCCGAATAATCCTTGTTGGCCCGGACACTGAACCGGCCTGCGCCGATTTGATTGAATGGTCTTTCATGGCTGTTATTTTT
>NZ_JBSQYS010000050.1:0-29038 GCF_055140945.1 Sunxiuqinia sp. | reverse complement strand
CGGGAGTTAATCACACTCGTTTTGAGCACGCTGTTGGTGCTTATTATTTGATGCAGCTGGCGATCTCCAGCCTTCAAATGAAAAAAGTGAACATTACTGAAGAGGAGGCCGAGGCGGTAAGTTGTGCTATTTTACTGCACGATATCGGGCATGGACCATTTTCTCATGCCCTGGAACATTCGTTGGTTGATGGGATTTCACATGAGATGATCTCACTTTTGATGATGGAAGAATTAAATCGGCAGTTTGGCGGGAGATTGGATCTGGCTATTCGAATATTTAAAAATGAATACGAGAAGAAGTTTCTACACCAGTTGGTCGCCAGCCAATTGGATATGGATCGATTAGACTATTTGAGACGAGATAGCTTTTTTTCCGGAGTAACAGAGGGGGTTATTGGCTCAGATCGTATTATTAAAATGCTGAATGTGCGCAACGACAGTTTGGTGGTTGAGTACAAAGGAATTTATTCGATAGAAAAATTTCTGATTGCCCGAAGATTAATGTATTGGCAGGTTTATTTGCATAAAACGGTTTTATCGGCCGAGCACATGCTGGTGAAAGTACTTCAGCGTGCAAAAGAGCTTGTAATGGGGGGACACGATTTGTTTGCTACGCCGGGGCTAAGAGTATTTCTGGAAAAGCGGATTACTATAGACAGTTTTGTCAATCAGTCGGTTGATGAGAAGAAGAGTCTGTTAGAACTGTTCGTAGAATTGGATGACAGTGATTTGATTTCGGCTATGAAACAGTGGCAAAATCACGAGGATAAAATATTGGCCTATTTGGCGGGTGCAGTCATCAATCGGAAGCTTTTTCGCATAAAAGTTAAAAACTCTCCTTTCGCTCCTGAAAAGATTGAGAAGATTAAAAATCAGATTCAACAGCGATGGGGTGTAGCTGACGATGAGTTAGATTATTTCCTTATTCATGACTCGATTACCAATAGCGTTTATGCTTCAGAAGGTGATAAAATTAATATTTTAATGAAGAGCGGGAAAGTGAAGGAAATAAATGAGGCGTCAGATATCAATTTATCGACTTTGTCGCACATGGTTCGCAAATATTTTGTCTGTTATCCGAAAGAATTGGACATTAATTAATTTAAACCTATTTTTGCACCGCTGCAAGAAATAAATTATGGAATTTAAAGCACAAAACATCGCTGAGTTTCTGAACGGAACGATTGAAGGTGATGATAATGTTAGCGTAAACAATGTTTCGAAAATTGAGGATGGAAAAGCGGGAACACTGGCTTTTTTGGCAAATCCAAAATACGAACGTTATATATATGAAACCAAGGCTTCTATTGTTCTGGTTAATAATAGTTTTAAGCCCGAACAAGAAGTTAAGACAACACTCATTCGAGTGGAAGATCCTTACCAGGCATTTGCCTCTTTGCTTGATTTATACGAGCAAGCGAAGAAAATGAAAACAGGTATTGAACAGCCGTCATTTATGGATGATTCTTCGAAGGTTGGAGAGGATATTTTCTTCGGAGCATTTGCGTATCTGGGAAAGAACTCCACACTCGGAAACAACGTCAAAATTTACCCGCAAGTGTATATTGGTTCTGATGTTACCGTTGGAAACAATACGATTATTTATGCAGGAGCTAAAATCTACGATGGATCTGTAATTGGCAACAATTGTATTATTCATGCCGGAGCTGTAATCGGATCCGATGGATTTGGTTTTGCACCAACACCTGATGGAGCTTACAAAAAGATCCCGCAGGTCGGGAATGTGATTTTGGAAGACGATGTTGAGGTTGGAGCAAACACAACAATTGATTGTTCAACGATGGGCTCAACCATTATTCGGCAAGGTACCAAGTTGGATAACCTGATTCAGATAGCCCATAATTGCGAAATAGGTGAAAATACGGTAATCGCAGCACTTGTAGGAATCGCAGGCTCAACGAAAATTGGGAAAAATTGCATGTTTGGAGGTCAGGTCGGAATCGCAGGCCATTTGACCATTGGAGACAATGTGAAAATAGGAGCTATGGCTGGCGTTACTAATGATATTAAATCCGATCGGACAGTCCTTGGTGCACCGGCGATGGATCATGATAAAGCTTTAAAAACCTACGTTGTTTATAGGCGTCTTCCCCAATTGCGCGATCAGGTTAATGATTTGCAAAAGGAAGTAAAAGAACTAAAATCGAAATTAGGCAAAGATTAAGTTTAAGAAATCGACTTGGGAATGACAATTAAGCAGAACACTTTAGCCCGCGAATTTTCATTGAGCGGCAAAGGATTACATACGGGAGTGCAGGTAAATATGACTTTCAAACCAGCTCCCGAAAACCATGGAATTAAATTTCAACGCGTAGATCTTGAAAATCAACCCACTTTGGAGGCTGACGCTAATTTAGTGATTGATACCTCAAGAGGAACAGTTATCGGGAAAGGAGATGCCCGTTTGAGCACCATTGAACATGCAATGGCTGCACTTACAGGAATGGATCTGGATAACGTATTGATTGAAATTGACAATGAGGAAGTTCCTATTCTGGATGGTAGTTCGAAGCCTTTTGTTGAGGCCATTGAAAAGACCGGCGTAGAAGAGCAAAATGCCGAACGGGAGTATTTTGAAATTACGGAGAAGATCGTTTACAAAGATGCTGAAACGGGAGCTGAAATAATTGCCCTTCCGGATTCAGAGTATAATCTGAATGTGATGATCTCGTTCAACTCCAGTGTGTTGAATAATCAATTCGCAGTACTGGAAAAAATGAGTGATTTTAAATCTGAAATTGCGGCATGCCGTACTTTTGTTTTTGTTCGTGAATTGGAATTTCTTCTTCAGAATAACTTGGTGAAAGGTGGCGATTTGGATAACGCGATCGTAATAATGGATAAGGACATAAGCCAGGAAGAACTAAACCGACTGGCTGATTTATTCAATCACGAACATGTTGAAGTTAAAAAGGAGCAAGGAATTTTAAATAATCTTGATCTTCAGTTTGAGAACGAATGTGCCCGCCATAAATTACTGGATATTGTTGGCGATTTGAGTTTGGCAGGAAGACGAATTAAAGGTCGTATTATTGCTACAAAGCCCGGGCATAAAGTGAATACCGAATTTGCCAAGCTACTGAAAAAGGAAATTAGGAAATTTGATATTGAGAAAGAAATTCCTCGATACGACTGTTCGCAAAAGCCATTGATGTCAGTAAACGACATCAAAACATTTTTGCCACACCGGTTCCCCTTTTTGTTGGTTGACAAAATCGTAGAGATTAAAGATAATTATATTGTAGGAGTTAAGAATGTAACGGCTAATGAACCTTTTTTTCAGGGGCATTTCCCTGACGAACCAATAATGCCAGGAGTTTTATTGATCGAGGCGATGGCTCAATGTGGAGGTTTGTACGTTTTACACGATAAAAAAGAGAAGTACTCAACCTACTTTATTCGAGTAGATAATGTTAAATTTCGACAAAAAGTTGTCCCGGGAGATACACTTCTATTTAAAGTTGAGTTAGTTTCGCCAATCAGAAGAGGAATTGCCAATATGAAAGGAACAACATATATTGGTGATAAGATTGTTGCAGAAGGCGATTTTATGGCACAGATAGTAAAGGCTTGAAGAAATTATTGAAAACAATTATAGCATGAAACAACCATTAGCTTACGTGCATTCAGAATCAAAGGTGGCTGAGAACGTGGTGATTGAACCATTTGTTACCATTGATAAGGATGTCATTATTGGGGAAGGTACCCGTATTGGTTCTAATGTAACCATTATGCCTGGAACCCGAATTGGTAAGAATTGTCGAATTTTCCCCGGTGCAGTTATTGGTGCTGTTCCTCAGGATTTGAAATTTAAAGGCGAATATACAACAGTAGAAATTGGAGATAACACAACCATTCGGGAGTGTGTAACAATCAACAGAGGAACAGCAGCCAGAGGGAAAACTGTGGTTGGTAGTAACTGCTTGATTATGGCCTATGTTCACATTGCACATGATTGTGTTGTGGGAAATAGTGTGATCATCGTTAATAGCACGCTTCTGGCCGGTGAGGTAATTGTTGACGACTGGGCAATTATTGGTGGTATGTCTGGTATTCATCAGTTTTGTCACATCGGTTCGCATGTAATGATCTCTGGTGGATCATTGGTGCGTAAAGATGTTCCTCCATTTATAAAAGCGGGACGCGAGCCTCTTTCCTATGTCGGAATTAACTCAATCGGTTTGCGCAGAAGAACTTTTAATAATGAAAAGATCAGGGAGATACAGGAAATTTATCGGTATATCTATCAGAAAGGATTGAACACAGCGCAGGCTGTCGAGATCATTGAAGCAGAAATGTCGGCAACTCCTGAACGTGATGAAATTCTGTTATTTGTAAAAGACTCGAAACGTGGAATTATTCGTGGTTATTACCCCGATTGATTTTCACTTTAATTAGAATATGGAGAACCCGGTTTTAACCGGGTTTTTTTGTGCAATTTTCTCAGTGTCAGTTTGTGTTTTTTGCCAGGTTACTTCACCTCGCACGCATTTGCAATTTTAAGATTAAACACCGAAGGGTATTTTTGCATCAGTTGTTTCATACAATTGTTCAGAACGGGCATCACGACATCGTAATTTCCCCCAATCTGAGTACTCATCGTTCCCACTGCAATCGATAGATCTTCATGTTTTTTAAGTAGCTCTACCAATTCAAGAACCGGTTGGTTGTAATTGGTCACAAGCGGATAGTAGCTTATTTCGACTGTGATGTGCATTGTTTTTGCTTTTGAACAACAGCTGCCATAAACACACCTGCTATTGTTGGTTGACTGCTTTGTTGGTCGAGTAATTTCAAGTCCGAAGATAGAAAAACACTTTCAGTGATTGTGGGTTTGCCAATTGATGATAGCTGTTTCTTGAGTATTGATTGAGTCATAAAATCCCCGTGTTTATATACCGGATCCTGATTTTTGATTTTACCTAAGGTTGAGTCGGCATTCAAACATCCGGCAATTAACCATCCGTCAGGTTTTAGCACACGTTTAATTTCGGACATGGCTTGAGGAATATTGCCGCAAAACTCCAACGCAGTGATCACCGCAACCTGATCAAAATGGTCATCAGGAAAAGGTAATTGTAAAACATCAGCATTGAATAGTTTTACATTCGGAAGCGACTTTGCTCGAATCTGTTGCAGCATGGCTTCTGAGATGTCAGTAGCCGTCACCTGAAACCCCTGTTGACTGAAAAAAGATGTCCAGTGTCCTGTTCCGCAACCTATCTCCAAAAGCTTACCAGGGATTATGGGGTTTATTAAATCCTGAATGGCTTGTTTTTCGAGAGCGTCAATTTCTTTACCCTGTTCGGTCGTGTAATAGGAATCATACTCGTGGGCGACTTTCTTTTTTTGAAAAATATTCATATAACCAAGGGAGTTGAATTTTGATTTCAGAATTTGAATTAGCACGAGTTCAAATCGCGATGAGCCCAAAAATTTAATAAATCGAATTGAACTTCTCTTTGATTATCTCCTTTACTTCTTGCATGTCCATGTGCTCGCCAAGCTCGCGCTCAAGAGAGGTAACACCATAAGTAATAAAACCACAAGGGTTGATGTAGCTGAAATAACGCATGTCGGTATTTACATTTAAGGCAAATCCGTGCATGGTAACATATCGGCTAACACGAACTCCAATCGCACAAATCTTGCGTGATTTGGCAGGAATTTCAGCGTCCAGCCAAACACCAGTTGCCCCTTCTTTCCTACTTCCTGAAAGCTTGTAATGAGCTAAAGTGGCAATAATGGCATCTTCCATTTTTTCGATGTATTCGCGAACCCCTATTTTATAATATTCCAAGTCAATAATAGGGTAGCCAACCAGTTGCCCGGGGCCATGATACGTGATGTCTCCCCCTCGGTTAATTTTGTAATAAGTGGCATTAATCTTCTTCATGAAATCGTCATGAATCAGTAGGTTGTGCTCGTCACCACTTTTCCCAAGCGTGTATACATGCGGATGTTCTACCAGTAAAAAGCGGTTTTTTTCACTTGGGGCATCTTTCGCTTTTTTGTCAGCCTGAACTTCGGCAAGGATTTCCTCCTGATAATCCCAGCAAACTTTATAGTCTTTTTGACCAAGATCTTCGTAATTAAAATCAGCCATTTTTAGTTGTAAATTCTATATTAATGAATGTCAAAATCATTTAGGTTATGCACATTGCTTTATCCAAATTTCGACTTGTGTATTAAGCCAGCGCATGTTGTTCGGCTCGGTAACTTGAGCGAACCAGCGGACTGCTTTCGACAAAAGAAAAACCCTTTTCCAACCCAATTGTTCGATATTTTTCAAATTGTTCGGGGGTGATGTATTCAACAACCGGAATATGTGCTTTTGTCGGTGCCAGATACTGGCCGATGGTCATTACTTTGCAACCGACTTTTAGCAAGTCATCCATCGTTTGAAAGACTTCAGACTCCGTTTCCCCAAGTCCGAGCATAATTCCTGATTTTGCAACAGCTCCTGATTCAGCAATTGTTTTGATCACTTTCAGGCTTCTACGGTATTTTGCTGCGCTGCGAATGGCTGGTGTCAGTCGTTCTACAGTTTCGAGGTTGTGCGAAATGACTTCCGGTTTTGCTCTTGCAACTTGTTTTATTAATTCCGTTTTACCTTGAAAGTCAGGAATTAGCACTTCCAGTTTGGTGTCCGGATTTAATTGTTTGACTGCTGTAATTGTGCTTGCCCAGGCTTCAGCTCCCAAGTCGGGTAAATCATCGCGATCAACAGAGGTAATTACGGCGTGTTTTAGTTCCATGATCCGGACTGACTCAGCGACTCGCTTCGCTTCGTTTGAATCAACCGAAAGTGGTTTGCCGCTAGTTACTCCACAAAACTTGCAATTTCGGGTGCAAATTTCTCCCAAAATCATAAAGGTTGCCGTTCCCCGGTTCCAGCATTCACCAATATTAGGACAATTACCGCTCGTGCAAATCGTGTGTAATTCATGCTTATTGACCAGGTTTTTCACCATGGAATAACTTTCGCCTTTTGGGAGTTTCATTTTCATCCATTGTGGTAAGCGCTGTTGGCTTGAATGGGCTTCGCTCATGATTCTTGGAATTTTGCCTTAAAATTAGTCAAATCCAACTTTCTGAGAAATGATATATGAACAAACTCTACGGGCTTGCCCTTTTTTTAATGGTGGCATTAAAATTGACACCGACTGATAAATCGACTTTGGAACAAATTTTTTGATTCTTTCATCTTTTCTCATGCAGCGTTTGTTATTTTTGTAGACTATGCAAAAACAGATAAAAAGACGACTGTTATTCATTGGCATCTTGGCATCGCTGTTAATGCCATGCACTGGCTTTGGCCAGCAGATAAAGATGGATGCCAATAAGATGCAATTGGCGAATCAATATTACAGGAGCCAGGATTTTGAAAAAGCTGCTGTGCTTTATCAGGAAATCTATGCCAGCTCAGGCAGTCTGCATTATTTCAATTTGTACCTGAACTGCTTGATTGAAATGGGCAATTTTGAACAAGCCGAAAAGGATATTGAAAAACAATTGCGAAAGCGAAATAACGATCCGTATTTATATGTGCAATGGGGGTATTTACTGAAGCAACAAAACTTGCTGGAAGCAGCTACCGAAAAGTTTGATCAAGCAATTCAGCTTGTTTCGAATAACAAAACCGATTACATTCAGCTGGCTAATGCTTTTTTAAGTCGGCGTGAGTACGAATTTGCCCAGCAGACTTATCAGTTGGGACGAAATAAGTTGAATAACGAAGCTTTTCATTACGAGTTGGCACGAGTTTATCTCTATCAGCGCAACTATGAGTTGATGTTCCAGGAGTACCTGGAATTGTTGAAAGATGATGAAACAAACTTAGGTCGGGTTCAAAGTAGTATGCTGACAGCTTTTCGAATGGATGTCGATAATTCCTTGCGCGATGAATTTCGAACCGCACTACTCCGGCGTATTCAGCAAACTCCAAATGTGATTGCTTACAATCATCTGCTGATTTGGCTATTCGTGCAGGAAAAGCGTTTCTCGCAAGCTTTGCGTCAATCTATTGCCTTAGATAAAAGAATAGGGGAAGGCGATGGACAAATAGCTAATTTGGCTCGTGTTGCAGCAGGTAATGATGGAGTTGATGAAGCAATCAGAGCTTACGACTATCTTATTGAAAAAGGAACAGAAGGGGAATTTTATCAAGAGGCATACAGTGGGAAAATGCAGATGCTGTATCGCCAATTTGTCGATCAACCAAAGGAATATCGTCATTCAGAAGTGCTGAAAGACCAATTTGAAGAAACATTTAAAGTCATTGGATTTACCACCGAAACAACGCCTTTGGTAATTGATTATGCCCATTTTTTAGCGTTTTATCAGAATCGGATTGAAGAAGCCATACAATTACTCGAACGACAAATGAAACTCGGCGGTTTAAGCGTCTTGAACCGGGATCAGCTAAAAAATGAGTTGGCAGATATTCATGTGCTGAAAGATGATTTGTGGGAAGCTATTTTGTTATATTCACAGGTTATCGATGCCAACAAAAATAATCCACTGGGAGACGAGGTTAAACTCAAAAAAGCCAGATTAGGTTATTTCATGGGAAACTTAAGCTGGGCACAGGCTCAATTGGATGTGTTGAAAGCCAGTACCTCCAAATTGATCGCTAATGATGCTCTGGAATTATCTGTTTTTATCAGTAATAATATCGCGTTAGATACCACAACTGCCGCCATGGAGTTGTTTGCCAAGGCTGATCTTTATAGTTTCAGAAATCAAGATTCGTTAGCTTGGCTTACGCTTGATTCAATTGAAAGCAAATACAGCTACAATAGTTTGTTGGACGATGTTTATTTCAGAAAAGCTAAAGCTTTAATCAAGCAGGGAGAGTATAATCAGTCCGTTGGTTTTTTAATGAAAATTAAAGACGAATTTGCATATGATCTTCTGGGAGATGATGCCATGTTTTTGTTGGGTGAGATTTATGAAACCCAACTGAATAAAAAAGAAGAGGCAGCCGAACTGTTTAAAGAGATATTGACTCGATACCCGGGAAGTATCTACGTGGAGGAAGCAAGGAGTAGATATCGTCGGTTACGTGGCGAAGTTCCTGTAGAACAACAGGAAGAACCTTTGCAGTTTGAACCTGAAGTCTACTGAAGTTAAATTCGCGATAATTCAATTTGGTACGTGAATTTTTATAATTTTAAAAATTAATTGAAACCTGAATGCTATCAATTTTAAATTGTAAAGCATTCAATATAAAGTGATAGGAGTTGTACTAAATGAAAATAAATAAAATTGAAAAGCTGATTCGCTTGTTTCTCTTGGGGGTATTGTTTTTTGGTATCTCTTGTTCCAAGGACGAAGTGATACCGGAAGATGAGATAATTGAAGAGGAAAAGGAAGAAGAGGAAGTTGTTGAAAATAGCTTAACCTATATTTATGATGTTTTTAACGACCATTATTTTTGGCTTGATGAAGTGCCGGAACTTGATCCAAATACCTATTCTTCAAATGAAGAACTACTTGATGCACTGAGGTATGATGAGGTTGATCGTTGGAGTTTTGTTGCTGACTTAGATGCTTACCTGGCGTTATATGAAGAGGCGGAAACTAAAGGGTATGGTGTGGGTATGGCATTAGATGCGGATAATAAGCTGATGGTTCGGTTTACCTACAAGAATTCCCCAATGGGCTTGGCGGGTGTCGACCGTGGTTGGGAAATCCATAAAATTAATGATGCTACCGTAACAGCTTTGCCGGATATCCTTGGTGCATTTGATACCGATAGTCCTGTGAAATTTACTTTTGTTGATTTGATAGGAGATACTGTTTCCAGCACAATGACACGAACTGATTACAATATGAATACTGTTTTGCATACCAGCGTTATAGAAACTGAGAGTGCAAAAGTTGGTTACCTGGTATTCGAAAGTTTTTTAGATCCTTCGGAGGCAGAACTGATTGAGGCTTTTACTTATTTTAAAGAACAGAATATTGATGAGTTGATTGTTGACTTGAGATATAATGGGGGAGGGAGTTTTCAGATCGCATATCAGTTAGCTACACTAGTTGGTGGGAATGATATTTTAAATGAGCCTCTGGCGTCTTTTATTTATAATCAGAATCATACTGATGAGAATGTTACCTATGGAGTGATGGAGGCGGATGCTCGTTCAGTGAATCTCGATCGGTTGTTTTTTATAACAACCGAAAGCTCTGCATCTGCCAGCGAGTTTGTCATCAATTCAATGTTTCCGTATAAAGAGGTTGTTTTGGTGGGTGAAAAAACCCATGGAAAGCCGGTTGGAATGCAAGTGTTTGCGTCCGAAGATTATAACTTGGCTCTCGCGCCGGTCACTTTTCAGATTGTAAATGCCTATGGAAATGGACATTTCTTTAATGGCATTCCGGTAGATTATCCCGAAGTCGATGATATTTACCACGCATGGGGTGATCCTCAGGAAGCTTGTTTGAGGAAGGCTCTTGATATTATTGATGGAAACGATGTTGTAGCGATGAAGTCGGTGAGGTTGAAACCACAAGGGTTACCACTGAAACGTGGCTTGCAGGAAATTACAGGAGCTTATTAATGGCAGTTACCTCACAACGTATATTAGGAATTGATCCGGGCACCATTGTGATGGGGTATGCCCTGATTGAAATCGTTGACAATAAACCAAAGATTCTACACACGGGGGTTGTAAAAACAGGAAAGTATAAAGATCATTACTTACGGTTGAAACACATTTTTGTGCGTACTCAGCATTTAATTGATGAGTACTTGCCCGATGAGTTAGCCATTGAATCTCCATTTTTTGGGAAAGATATACAGGCGATGTTGAAGCTGGGGCGTGCTCAGGGAATTGTTATGGGCATTGCTCTGGAAAGAGACATTCCGGTTTTTGAATATGCTCCACTGCGTGTTAAACAGGCGATAACAGGAATGGGTCGGGCAGCAAAAGAGCAAGTTGCTTTTTTCTTACGAAACATGTTTAAAGATGATGAGCTTCCCAAAGAACTGGACGCTACCGATGCGCTGGCTGTTGCTGTTTGTCATTACCTGCAATTGAAAAGTCCGCTAAAAGGAAAGTCCTATAAAGGATGGGGTGACTTTGTAAAGAAGAACCCAGGAAGGGTGAAATAGCGGTTCTTGACGATTAGACAAAAAAAAGCCATCCCTTAATCCGGATGGCTTGAAAGTATTTTTCATTAACTCGATTACTCGATTTCCGCAGCGATTTTGGCTCGTACATCTTTAAATTCTTCTTCGCTCATTTCCACTTTGTCCGAAAAATTTAGCAAGTCGCGTTCCGATTGCATGGGGACTAGATGAATATGAGCATGAGGAACTTCAAGACCAAGAACCATGACGCCGACTTTTACACACGGAATCGCTTCTTTCAATCCGGTGGCAACTTTTCTTGCAAACAGATTTAAGCCAATGTAAGTCTCTTCGTCAAGGTCGAACAGGTAGTCAACTTCCTTTTTCGGGATAACTAAAGTATGTCCTTTAGCTGTTGGCGAAATATCTAAAAAGGCCAAAAAGTTTTCATCTTCAGCAACTTTATAAGCAGGAATTTCGCCGTTCACAATTTTGGTAAAAAGACTAGCCATAACTTTATTTTAAAGTGCAATGTCAATAATTTCGAAAGGAATTATTCCGGATGGTACCTGAATCTCAACAACATCGCCCACCTTCTTGCCCAGCAAGCCTTTAGCGATTGGAGTTTCAATCGAAATCTTCCCCGATTTTAAATCCGCTTCGTGTTCCGACACAATGGTGTACTTCATTGTGGCATTATTCTTTTTGTTCTTAATCGTTACTTTATTCAGAATCTGAACGGATGAAGTGTCAATTTTTGACTCATCAATAATACGTGCATTAGCAATTTTGCCGCGTAGCTGAGCAATTTTTGCCTCAAGCATTCCCTGAGCATCTTTGGCTGCATCGTATTCAGCATTTTCAGATATATCTCCTTTTTCGATCGCCTCGCCAATTTGCTTTGAAATAGACGGACGTTCAACATTCATTAAGTGTTCGAGTTCCTTTTTTAACTTATCTAACCCTCCTTGGGTGATATAGGTCACTTTTCCCATTGTAATTTACTTTTTATAATAATATGTGACTTGGCTTTATATAAAAGAAAAAAGAATTCCGAACGAGCGGAACTCTTTAGTGCTACAAAGCTATATAAAATTTTTAATATTTGCGAAAGCAGTTAGCCCGAAATGGATATAAAATATTGTTTATTAATTGGTTCTAATATTTTCTGTTGATAATTTCAGAATATATAACAGCTTTCTTTAATGAAAATCCGTTCATGATTGATTCTCTCGTGGTTTCTTGTGTTTCTTCGTATTCATCTTCTCCAATAGCTGCTCCAATATTGTCGTCAATAGAACCACTAATCTCTGTTTTTTTCATTAATGATGATTGCAGTGGTTTATGCGGCACTCTTTTTTCGCGCTTCTTCACCTCAGGTGTTTCTGTTTTTGCAGGAACTTTCTCAACCTGAATTTCTTCCTCCTGAAAAACAGGATCATCAAAGATTTGTTCAAAGAAAGATGGTTCCTGATGTTGTTCATCGCCGTCTTGTTGTTCTTGCATGGCTTTCTTTTTCTTGTTTTGGTTTAAAGCACCTACAATAGAAAGCACGATTGCAATGATTATGAATATGTAATCTTCCATTTTATATTAATTTTGCAGAAGGAATGACAAAATAAATTTGCCATTTCGTTGTTTAGCTTTTATAAAGGTATAAAAAATGAATGGCATAAAACGATCAGTACTTAAGTTGTTTTTCTTGCTCCTGCTTATTTTGTCGATTGCTCCGGCATGTAAAGACGACTTTGATTCTGCTATTCCGTATGTTAATGTTAATTATTCTGTCAACCTTGTTAATTACAATGCGCTAAATACGGTTGGATTTCCTGTCTTTTTTAACGGAGCTGGATATGGTGGTATCGTGGTAATCAACAACGGAGTCTCGTTTTATGCATACGATGTAACTTGTCCTTACGAGATCGATTTTCAGTGCCGGATTGAAGCCGATGGAGTAATTGGAACATGCCCGTGCTGTAATACGCAATATAACTTGTTGGATGGCGGATATGTCATTAGCGGGCCTTCTGCTGAACCCTTAAAGCAATACCGGGCCAGCCTTTCTGCTAATCGCTTGTACATTACGAACTAAGAAGCTAACAAATCAGGTGTAAATCCTTGTTTTTTATCTCCAATAAATAGATACGGTCGAAGGACGAAGTGAAGCTCCAGTTGCTTAATTTGTTGCGGTAGTGGAAGTTCAGCTTTCCCTGGAAAGATTGAATGTGAATCAGAAGCCAAAGCTCTACTGGTTTCACTTTTTGGTAGAGGTATATTTTTTCTTCTTTAGCCGAAATTGTATTCTCAATGTGTTGAAACAGCAAATCCGGATTTTCAAAATGTCCTTGATTTTCGTGAAAAGTTTGTCCGCGGAGTTCTGTCAGCTCTATCCCAATTGTCTTTTTCTGATTAAGACGTAATAAAAAATCAGGTGATTCATTCTGAATCACTTTGCCTTTTGGGAAATCATCAATTAAATTTTTAAAGAGCTGAAATACCTTCTTTTCATGTTGCTTTTTGCCAGACATGTTCGAAGATACAAAAAAAAGCAGCCCGAAGGCTGCTTTAAAATATCAATTAATAACGATAATGTTCTGGTTTGTAGGGGCCTTCTGCCGGCACGCCTAAGTACTCTGCCTGGTCTTTCGAAAGCTTGGTAAGTTTTACTCCCAGTTGCTCAAGGTGCAAGCGGGCAACTTCTTCATCCAAATGTTTCGGAAGACGGTATACATCGGTTTTGTATTCGTTTTTCCAAAGTTCAATTTGGGCCAGAGTTTGGTTAGTAAACGAGTTGCTCATCACAAATGAAGGGTGTCCGGTAGCACATCCCAGATTTACCAAACGACCTTCAGCCAACAAGTAGATTGAATGACCATCTTCGTAAGTGTATTTATCAACCTGAGGTTTGATGTTGAGTTTTTCAACGCCAGGCCATTTTTCAAGTTTAGCGACCTGAATTTCATTATCGAAGTGGCCAATGTTGCAAACAATTGCTTGATCCTTCATGCCAGCCATATGCTCGGCAGTGATAATATCTTTATTTCCGGTTGTTGTCACATAAATGTTTCCTTCATCCAGTGCTTCTTCCATGGTTTTAACTTCAAAGCCTTCCATGGCAGCTTGCAATGCACAGATTGGATCAATTTCAGTAACGATTACACGGGCACCATATCCTTTCATCGATTTGGCACAACCTTTACCAACATCGCCGTAACCGGCAACAACAACAACTTTTCCACCTATCATCACGTCTGTGGCACGTTTGATACCATCAGCCAATGATTCGCGACAACCGTATAAATTATCAAATTTCGATTTTGTAACGGAGTCATTCACATTGAAAGCAGGGAACAATAAATTGCCTTTTTCCATCATTTGGTATAAGCGATGAACTCCTGTTGTTGTTTCTTCCGACACTCCTTTAATTTCAGGAGCTGTGCGGTGCCAACGTTTGGGATCTTCCTTGGCAATACGCTTCAGAATTTTGTTGAGTTCAATCTCGTCTTCAGCATCAAGTTTAGCGTCCAATATGGCAGGAGTATCCTCTGCTGCATAACCATGGTGGATCATAACAGTAGCATCACCACCATCATCAACAATCAAGCTTGGGCCTTGTCCGTTTCCAAAATCCAAAGCACGCTCGGTGCACCACCAGTATTCTGCCAACGTTTCACCTTTCCATGCAAAAACGGGCACTCCTGACGCTGCAATGGCTGCTGCTGCGTGATCTTGCGTGCTGAAAATATTGCAGCTCGCCCAACGAACATCGGCTCCCAGTTCAACCAGTGTTTCAATTAAAACAGCTGTTTGAATAGTCATGTGCAACGACCCCATAACGCGGGCTCCTTTAAGTGGCTTTTCGGCAGCATATTTTTCACGGACCGACATCAGTCCGGGCATTTCTTTTTCAGCAATCTCAATTTCTTTCCTTCCGTAATCAGCTAAAGAAATATCAGCTACTTTATAATCAACTTTCTGTTCTGTCATTGTTGTCATAATGTCTTCAATTTTAGAGGTGCAAAGATAATTATTTCAGCTAAATAACCGCAATGAAACTATTTTGTTTAATTCTTATTAACAGACGAGTGGAGCCTGGAATCGAAGAATTAGTCTCCGTCTATTTTAGAGTTTTGAAGAATTTCTTTACGTTGACTTTATCCAGTTCCAGTTGAGTGCGCAAACCATCAATTGACCCGAACTTTTTTTCCTCTCTTACTCTGGAAATGAATTTCAGCTCAACTTGTTTGTTGTAGATGTCTTGATTAAAATCAAATAAGTGCACTTCAATGCTGCGGTTATCAGCGTTATTGTTAATGGTTGGCCGTGTGCCAATATTAAGCATGCCTTGGTGGGCGGTACCATCAATTAGCAATTTAACTGCATAAACACCAAAGCCAGGAATAATTTTATGAGGATCAGAGGCTTCAATATTAGCGGTGGGGAATTGGATTTTTCTTCCTAGCTTTTGTCCCTCCACAACTGTGCCGTGCAAGCTGAATGGATATCCCAAATGTTTGTTTGCTTTAGCAATGGTGCCATTCTCCAGCGACTCACGTATCTTTGTAGAACTAACCCGAATGTCGTCAGAAATGAGCGCATCAAGTTGTTCGAGTTGAAAATTGAAAGCCATAGAAAGCCCTTGAAGCATTTCAAAATCTCCTTTACGATCTTTACCAAATCTATGATCGTGACCAACAACCAGCGTGTGGATATTTAATTGTTTCACCAAGATAATCCGAACAAAATCAGTATAACTTAGCTCCGAAAACTCTTTGGTGAATGGAAATATGATTAAATGATCGATGCCTGCCTTTTCAAGTAGCTCAATTTTTTCATTCAGCGTAGTTAAAAGGCGAAGGCTGCCTTTTTGCTTGTTAAGCACCAGTCTCGGGTGTGGCGAAAATGTAAAGATGACAGATTCACCTTTGTTTCGTTTGGCGATTTTCTTTAATCGGTCAATAACTTTTCGGTGCCCCAGATGAACACCGTCAAAAGAGCCCACGGTGAGTACTGGTTTTTCTACATGAAATTGGTCGATGTCTCGATAAACTTTCATTTAAGCCTAATTTTCAACTGTCAAAAGTAGCACATTTTTGTTTTTTATCGCAGTTATATCTGAAAACAGGTGCAACTTTCAAAAGAATTCACACATCTCCTGTTTTTGATTTGTAAATGATTATTTTTACCCACCGATAAAAACTGATAAAATATCTGAAACGTGAAAAGAATAATTGTATTTGTCATTTTAATTGCTGCCTTTGCTATCGCATGTGATGATTCAACACATTACAAAATTTCAGGAACGATAACCAATGCTGAAGAAAAATACATTTATCTGGATGAATTGAAAGTCTCTTCTTCAGAAGCTGTTGATTCGGCAAAAATTGGTAAGAATGGAAAGTTTGAGTTTGACGGGGTTGTTCATCATCCTACTTTTTTTCTACTTAAATTAAGCGAGAAAAACTTTATTACCCTGCTGGTTGATTCGGCCGAACAAGTTGAGGTTGCAGGCGATGCCGCCAACTTTTCGCGCGATTATCGGGTTAGTGGCTCCGAAGGTTCGTCTTTGGTTCAGGAGTTGAATCTGCAACTAAGTGAAACAAAACACAAGCTGGACTCAATTGGTTCTTTGCATGTCATGTTTCGAACAGATCCAAATTATCCGGAATTGAAAAAGAAATGGGATAAAGAATACAGTGATGTTGTGCAAAATCAACGAGAGTATTCACAAAACTTCGTTAATGCACATCCGTTTTCTATGGCTAACGTCTTAGCGCTTTATCAAAAGTTCGACAACGATAACTTTGTTATTCAGGACTTGCAGTCGCTGAAAACAGCTGCTTCTGCGTTGAATACTTTTTATCCGGAGTCAGAGCACGTTAAAGCGTTATACGCGAACACAATTAAGTTGATGAAGGATGAGCGAAACGCTAAAATGCAGCAATTTATTCAGGAACAAGGCACGAATAGCCCCGATATTCTTTTACCGAACCCAGATGGGACGGAGCTTGCTCTGTCTTCGTTACAGGGAAAATATGTTTTACTTCAATTTTGGGCGTCTCAAGACCGTGGATCACGTATAATGAATCCTGTGTTAGTTGAACTTTACAACAAGTACAGCCGCAAAGGCTTTGAAATCTATCAGGTTAGCTTAGATGAAAATCGTTACGAGTGGGTCGATGCCATTGATAAGGATGGGCTGAAATGGACTAATGTAGGCGATATGAAAGGTAGTACAAAGGCGGTTTCTAATTACAACGTTCAGGAGTTGCCATACAATTATCTGTTGGATAAAGAAGGGGTAATTATAGCCAAAAACGCTAAAGGGCCTGCATTGGATAAATTATTGAAAGAGTTGTTGGATTAGTTTTTAAGCCCGTCTTTTTGAATTTTATTTTCTGATAACTTATTTTTTACAGGTATATTTGTCAGGTTTTTTTACGTAAGAACAGCTACACATTGACAAACTCAAAAAGCAAAATATATTTTGTTTCCGACATTCACTTAGGAGCCCCGGCGCTTGATAACAACAGGGAACGCGAACAAAAATTTGTTGCCTGGCTTGACGAAATAAAGCAGGATGCGGCAGCTCTTTTTTTGATGGGTGATATTTTCGACTACTGGTTTGAATACAAAAAGGTAGTCCCCCGGGGGTTTGTGCGCACCTTAGGAAAAATAGCTGAAATTGCTGATTCCGGTATTCCCGTTCATTTTTTTACAGGGAATCATGATGTATGGGTGTTTGATTATTTGCCTTCGGAATTGGGCGTGCAGATTCATCGCTCCGAGATGCGTATTTCCTTCTCCGGAAAGAAATTCTTTTTGGCACATGGTGATGGGCTTGATCCTTACGATAAAGGCTACCATTTCCTGAAAAAGCTATTTACCAATCGTTTTTTGCAATGGATGTATGCACGAATTCATCCGAATCTGGGAATTTGGCTGGCTCACAAATGGTCAAAAAAGAGCCGTTTGACTAAAGGAATGAGCGTTCCTTTTCACGGCGAAGACAAAGAAGGGCTTCTCCTTTTTGCAAAATCGGTGCTTGAAGATGAAGAAGTTGACTATTTTATTTTTGGTCATCGGCATTTGTTATTAGATTTGCCCCTTGAAAAAAGGTCCAGATATATTAACTTGGGCGATTGGATTACACATTACTCCTATGGAGTTTTTGATGGCGAAAAATTTGAATTGAAAAAATATAAAGGTCCGGGCGAAAAGCCTATGAATTGATTGCTATGGCTAAGAAGTTATACACAAAGATTATTGGAACAGGAAGCTGTATTCCTGAACAGGTAATAAGAAATGACTATTTTTCTGATTACTGTTTTTATGATCCTTCCTCGAAGAAACCTTTTGAGAAGACCAATGAGGAGATCATTCAAAAATTCCGTGAGATTACCAATATTGAGGAGCGCCGATGGGTGAAAGATGACCAGGTGGATTCGGATATTGCTGCCGAGGCAATAAAGGATGCTTGTGATTCTGCAGGTATTGAGTTGGATGAGCTGGAATTTATAATCATTGGACACAATTTTGGAGATGTTCAGAAAGGAAGAACACATATAGATGTGTTGCCTTCTTTGGCTAACAAAGTAAAAGGTAAGCTCGGACTGAAAAATCCGGCCTGTATTTGCCATGATGTAATATCGGGATGCCCAAGTTGGACTCAGGGAATGATTGTGGCCAATGCCTACATTAAGAGTGAAACGTACAACAAAGGAGTTGTTGTAGGTGCCGATGTGCTTAGCCGGATTGCAGATCCTCACGACCGGGACACCATGATTTACGCTGATGGAGCCGGAGCAACCGTTGTTGAAGGCGTTTGGTCTGAAGAACCTATTGGTATTTTAGCCCAATCAAGCCGATCCGATTCAATTCCATTTGCCAATCTTCTGACAATGGGCGACTCTTTGAATCCGGATTATGACAGAGATGATTTGTTTATCAAAATGGCCGGACACAAGTTGTATGTGTATGCCTTAAATCATGTTCCTGCCGTGGTGAAAGACAGTATCGAAAAGGCCGGATTGCAGTTAAGCGACATCAAAAAAGTGCTTATTCACCAAGCCAATGAGAAAATGGATGAAGCGATTTTAAAAGGTGTTTTCAAGCTTTATAAGGAAAAGGATATTCCTAAAGGAATTATGCCGATGAGTATCGATAAGCTTGGAAATTCGTCGACTGCTACTGTGCCGACCCTGCTCGATCTAATCGTAAAAGGAAAACTGGAAAATCAAGAGATTAAAAAGGGAGATTATATTATCCTTTGTTCGGTAGGTGCCGGGATGAATATCAATTCCATTATTTATAAGTGGTAAACGAATCAATTACAATATTTAGAAGCTGTTTCAAGAAATTGGAACAGCTTTTTTATGCTCATTATTCTTTTTGAAATAAACATTACCACTGAATGGGATCAATGCCTTTTTCCTGTAAAAAAGTATTCGTTTTGCTGAAATGATTATTTCCAAAGTAACCCCGGCTGGCCGACAGCGGCGATGGGTGAACCGATGTTAAAACCAGGTGTTTACTCTGGTCGATGAATTCTCCTTTTTTTATAGCATAGCTTCCCCACAAAATAAACACCACATGCTCTTTTTGCTCATTGATTTTATGAATAACGGCGTCTGTAAATTCTTCCCATCCTTTTTTCTGGTGCGAACCGGCTTGCCCGGCACGAACAGTCAGTGTCGCATTTAAAAGTAGAACTCCATGCTTGGCCCAATTGGTTAAATTGCCCGATTGCGGAATTGGTTTTGCAACGTCATTTTGCAGTTCCTTAAAAATATTTCGTAAGCTGGGCGGAAATTTAATGCCATCGTTTACGGAGAAACACAAACCGTGAGCCTGATTGGGACCATGATAGGGATCCTGTCCGAGTATAACAACCTTTAGCTGGCTGAACGGGCACTGATCAAAGGCATTGAAAATGAGTTTGGCAGGAGGGTAAACTTTTGTGGTTCGGTACTCTTCATGTACAAATTCCGTCAGGTTTTTGAAATAATCTTTTTCAAATTCGTCGGTTAGAACTCCTTTCCAGCTTGCTTCTATTTTTACATCCATGAGGTCGGTTTTTGCTTTGCGGAATCTAAAATAGCACTCAATTTTCAAATAGCAAATTCTGATAATCAAACTACTTTTTCAATAGCATTCTTCTTTGTACTTTTAGTTTTCAAAATATTGAAATATGGAATTTGCCTATCTGTTTGCTGGCTTGGCTATTGGCGTTGTTGTTGCCTTGTTGATGTCGAAATTGAAATCGAAAGGATCAGAAAATGACTTGTTAGCAATTCGTAATGATTACGGAAAAGTAAAAGTTCAGCTAGAAGAACGTGTCACTTATTTACAAGGTGATAAAGAACAACTTACACAAAAGCTTGAAGCTTCGGAACTGGAAAATGAGCAACAAGCCCAGCGATTAGCGAGGGCAGAAGTGGAATTTGCCAATTTACAGGAAAAGTTAATAAATCAGAAGCAGGAAATGGAAGCGCTTCAAAAGAAACTTACAACGGAATTTGAAAACATAGCGCATAAAATACTGAAACAGAATACACAAGATTTTACAGAGGTGAATCAAAAAAATATCAGTGAAATACTGAACCCCCTGCGAGAAAAAATTCAGTTGTTTGAAAAGAAAGTAGAAGACACTTATGAGAAAGGTTTAAAAGATCAGACTGATCTGAAAGCTGAGTTAAAAAAACTGCATGATTTAAACTTGAAGATTAGCGATGAAGCCAATAACCTGACCAAAGCACTAAAGGGCGATGTGAAGAAGCAGGGAAACTGGGGAGAGGTGATTTTAGAACGGATTCTGGAGCGTTCGGGATTGACAGAAGGACGTGAGTTCGAAAAGCAATTTAGTACGATTGGCGAAAACGGCTCACGCCTGCAGCCCGATGTGGTAATCCACTTGCCGGAGCAAAAGCATATTATCGTTGATTCGAAAGTGTCTTTGGTAGCGTACGAACGTATGGTGAACTCCACCGAAGAGGTGGAGCGATTGAAGCATATCAAAAATCACCTGGCAAGTATAAAAAGTCATATCAAATTACTTGGCGATAAGCATTACCAAACCGCTCAGGGAATGAACAGTCCCGATTTTGTTTTGCTGTTTGTACCAATTGAATCGTCCTTCAGTGTGGCCATCGAGGCTGATCAGGATTTGTTTTCCTACGCCTGGGACAATAAAGTGGTCATCGTTAGCCCGTCAACCTTGCTTGCTACTTTACGCACAATCGCCTCCATTTGGCAGCAGGAAAATCAAACGCGTAATGCAATGGAAATCGCCCGTCAGGGAGGTGCACTTTACGATAAATTTGTCAATTTTATTGGCGACCTCGAAAAGGTTGGAGCCAATATTGAGCAAACCCGTAGAAATTACGATTTGGCGATGAATAAGTTGAATGATGGACGTGGAAACCTGGTTCGCTCAGCCGAAAAACTTCGGGAGCTTGGAGCTAAGGCCAGCAAAGAACTACCGCAAAAGTATTTGGATGAATAATTCTATTTCTTTAAGAATTTCACTAGCGGTTCAATAAACCGATCAAAAGCTTCAATGTGCGGAAGATGTCCAATGTTATCCAATTCAACCAATTCGCAAGTTGGAATTTTTTGCTTTGTTTGTCGCCCCAGCTGAGGATAACGTCCCATGGTTTTCCGAACTTCCGGACTAACGAGTGGTTTTCCCAGTGCTGTTCGGTCGCGCTGACCGATGATAAGCAAGCTCGGAGCTTTTATGTTTTCAAATTCGTAACAAACCGGCTGGGTAAATATCATGTCGTAGGTTAGGGCGGCGTTCCATGCTATTCGCGGATAATCGATATTTAGAGTCCATCCTGCCAGAAGATTGACCCATTCGTCGTATTCGGGCTTCCATTGGTTGTCATAGTAACTTTCGAGTTGGTACTTTTTGATGGAAGCATAGCCTTTCCCTAATTCGTTTTTATACCACCATTTCACTGGTTTATAAGGCACTTTTAGTTTCCAGTCTTCCAAACCGATTGGGTTTACAAGAATGAATTTATCTGTTATTTCAGGGTACATTAAAACAAAGCGAGTGGCAACCATGCCTCCCATCGAGTGACCTAAAACGCTTATTTTTTCGATCTGCAGACTATCCAGAATAGCTTTTGTGTTTCTCGCTAGCTGTTGAAAAGTGTATTGATAATGTTCGGGTTTTGAAGATTTCCCGAATCCAATCTGGTCGGGAATAAATACTCGAAACCCTTCTTTGGCAAGGTAGTTTGCAGTTTGCTCCCAATAAGCACCATTAAAGTTCTTTCCATGAAGTAGCATAATGCTTTTCCCGTTTGCAAGCTCGGGCTGAACATCCATATAGGCCATTTGGTAGTTTACACCCTGACTATTGATGGTGATGTAATTGACATCAAATGGATAATTGTAATTTTCAAGGTTTAATCCTAATACTTTTAGGCTGTCGGGTTGAGCAAAACTGAGGTTTGTAGTCAATAATAAGATAAAAAGAGATATAATCGAATTTAGCTTCATATTCATAATTTTCCTGTGTTTGATTAATTTAACAGGAAGAAGAAACAATGGTTTAGAGATGAAGCTATTTAACTTTTAATAATTGTTAAATGAATCATTCTATGCTTTCGAAAATAATTCCTTATTCAGTTGATCTCGATTATCAAACCCATTGCGGATCGCAAATAGCAATTGCAGAATATTGCTCAACAGGCTATTGAAAAAGATAATAATCATCACCATTATTTGATATTTCACGGCAAGCATAGGATCTGATCCGCCTAATATTTGACCCGTCATTACTCCGGGGAGAGAAACCAAACCTACAGTTGCCATACTTGCCAGGTTGGGAGCCATGGCAGTTCGGATAGCCTCTTTCAGAAACGGACGGGCCGCTTCATTTTTAGTCGCCCCATTAGCCAATAGAAAAAGGTAAGTTTTTTCTTCTTTTTGAGCGCTGTTGAAAAATGATTTCAAGGCGACAATGTTCGTTTTTAGTGTGTTGCCGAGCATGAGTCCGGCAATTGGGATTAAGATATTTGCTTGAAAAATGTGATCGATCTGGACGATGGCCAGATTGAAATAGAAAATAGTAAAAAGAGTAGGGAGCAGCATGGCTGTAAAAGTAGGGAACAACAATTTTTTTAATCGGAGTGACGAATTTCGAATGCCTGAAAGAGCAGCAAAGAGTACCATCAGTAGTATGTAGGCTACATTGACAAAGGCATTGTCTAGCAAAAATATATATTTTAAGTAAACGCCCACAAACCCCAATTGAAGTAACATTCGCCCAACGGCAACGAGAAGTTTTTGATTAAACCCAAGCTTCAGTCGCCAAATAATTAGTAAGGTCGGTGCAATCAGCAACAGCCCTAGTAATAATCCACTTATTGAAATATCGGCTGCATTCATGCGATAAAGCTGGTTATCGTTTTCATTGGTTCGATTTGCCAAACCGGATCGTGACTTACGCAGATGACTGTTTTATTCGTATTGGCAACAAAGTCGATGAAGCGTTGTTTCTGCTTTTCATCCATGGCTGAGGTTGGCTCGTCAAGCAGTAAAACCGAACGGTCTAAAAGTTGGATCAAAGCCCATCCTAAGCGCTGACGCTCGCCGCCTGAAATGATACTGGTATTTTTGTTTAGTATTTCATGGGGGAGGTTGAATTCGTCCAGCTTTTCAATTAGTCGTTCTTCTGAAAAGTTAATGTGACGGTTTGCTTCAAAATCAAAGATGTCCTCGAAAACTTCGCTTACTTTTCCATTCGGGAAATCCACATCCTGACTTAAATAGGCAATCTGCCGTCTCACTTTATGGATGGTCTCCGCTGTTATTACTTTTTTATTGAAAAGAATTCTGCCTTCATCCGGAGCGTTAAAGCCCAAAATAAGCCGCAGCAGGCTGGTTTTTCCGGTTCCTGATTCTGCTGCTAGTAACACTTTATCTCCTTTGCTTATGCGAAGGTTGAAGTTTTTGAGCAACTGCTTATTTCCCAATTGTAGGGACACATTCTTGAATCGTATCATGGACGAATAAGAAAAGTAAGACAAAAAAAGCCGGATCAAGTCCGGCTCTGAATTTATATTAGCTTGCTTTTAGTCGATGTGTATTGCTTCGGTCAATTCTCTCTTGGGCATACTCTTTGGAGATGGCCAACTCTTTTATGCCGTCAGAAGGACTGTCGAACATGGCATCAAGCATGATGCTTTCGCAGATTGATCGCAGCCCGCGTGCGCCCAACTTAAACTCTACTGCCTTATCCACAATAAATTCCAACGCCTCTTCTTCAAATGTCAGGTCAATATCATCGAGTTTAAACAGCTTAACGTATTGTTTGATGATTGAATTTTTAGGTTCAGTCAAAATATTTCGTAACGCATGTCTGTCGAGTGGTTCCAAATAAGCTAAAACCGGCAGTCGGCCAATAATTTCAGGAATCAAACCAAAACTCTTCAAGTCTTGAGGAGAAATATATTGCAGCATATTTTCACGGTCCAAATTGTCAACCAATTTTTGAGCCCCAAAACCTACCACTGCGGTATTCAATCTTTTTGAAATCTTTTTCTCAATACCATCAAAAGCTCCACCACAAACAAAGAGAATGTTTTTTGTGTCTACCGGAATCATTTTTTGTTCCGGATGCTTTCTTCCTCCCTGTGGAGGCACATTGACAGTGGCTCCTTCCAATAGTTTCAATAGACCTTGCTGAACGCCTTCGCCTGAAACATCGCGGGTAATCGATGGGTTGTCACCTTTACGGGCTATCTTGTCCAGCTCGTCAATAAATACAATGCCTCGTTCTGCTGCTTCAACATTGTAATCGGCAGCTTGCAATAAACGAGTTAGCAGACTTTCAATATCCTCACCCACATAACCGGCTTCGGTCAGTACTGTGGCATCAACAATTGTGAAAGGAACATGCAGCATTTTTGCAATAGTACGAGCTAGCAAGGTTTTACCTGTTCCTGTTTGTCCAACCAGAATAATGTTCGACTTCTCAATTTCAGTTTCGTCGTTCGAAACTTTCTGAGTTAAACGTTTATAGTGATTGTAAACGGCTACTGATAAAGTCCGTTTAGCCTGATCCTGACCAATCACATATTGATCAAGGAATTCTTTAATTTCTTTGGGCTTTAAAAGCTTCAACCCATTGAGATCGAATTCGCTATCTTTTTTAAATTCCTCTTCAACTATGGCATAAGCCTGTTCAATGCAGTGGTCGCAAATATGACCGTCCATTCCTGCAATCAACAGGTTCGTGTCTTTTTTCTCTTTTCCGCAAAAAGAACATTTGTCCATGGTTTTCCCCTTCTTCCTCTTCTATTCGTTTTTCAATAATATATCGTCAATCATACCGTATTCTTTGGCTTCCTGAGCCGTCATCCAGTAGTCGCGATCTGAGTCTTTTTCAACTTGTTCGTATGAATTATCTGAATGTTTGGCAATGATGTCGTACAATTCCTTTTTCAATTTTAAAATCTCCCGGGCTGTAATTTCAATATCCGAAGCTTGTCCTTGCGCACCACCCATTGGCTGATGGATCATGATTCGCGAATGCTTCAATGCCGAACGTTTTCCTTTGGTTCCGGCTGTTAAAAGTACAGCTCCCATTGATGCAGCCATTCCGGTGCAAATTGTGGCAACATCCGGTGAAATATACTGCATGGTGTCGTATACACCCAATCCTGCATGTACGGATCCTCCCGGGCTGTTAAAATAAATCTGGATGTCTTTGCTGGGGTCGGTTGATTCGAGGAAAAGCAGCTGCGCCATAATGATGTTGGCAATGTAATCGTCGATTGGTGTTCCCAAAAAGATGATACGATCCATCATCAAACGAGAGAAAACATCCATCGATGCTACGTTCATTTGCCGCTCCTCGATAATGTATGGAGTTAAACTATTTGTAAACAACGAATCGTAGCGGTGCATTGTTAAGCTGCTGATTCCCATGTGCCCCTGGGCGTATTTTTGAAATTCTTTTTTATCGCTCATGTTTCTATTTCTGGTTAAAAAAAAACTTTGTAAAGTCTGGCTTTTTATGACTTAGACCTGCGTGAACAGCTAAAGTCGAAAACCAGTTTTTACAAAGTTAAAAAATTATGCTACTCGCTAGCTAGCAGCGCTGTTAATTTTCTACTTTTCCAATAATTTGTTAAAGTCTTCCTGGCTAATTTCTTTTTCGTCAATGCTAACGTTTTCTTTGATGACAGCCATGATTTTATCTTCTTGAACGCGGGTTGTAATGCGTTGTTTTTCTTCTTTGTTTTGAAGGATTTGTTCGCCGAAAGCGTTCAACTGCTCATCGGGCATGTCGAACATTCCGTATTGACGGAATTGCATTGCTGCAACTTCCTTGGCCATTGCCTGAATATCTTCTTGTTTGATTTCAATTTCATTGTCTTTGGCAATGCGGTCTTTAATTAATTGCCAGCGCAAATCTTTCATGAAATTATCAAAATCATCTTCTATTTGCTGGTCGGTCAATTCGTTGTTGGTTGTTTTCAGCCAACGTTTTAGAAATTCTTCCGGCAATTCCATCTCAATTTTTTCAATTAAGATGTCGCGGCTATCGATGGTGAATTTGTAATCGCTTGAGTATTTCAGTTGTTCCTCAAGATCAGCTTTCAATTTATTGCGGAATTCTTCTTCTGTCTTGATCTCTGTATCATCACCAAAAGCCTTTTTGAACAAATCCTCGTTTACTTCAGCCTTCTTAAATCGAAGAATTTCAGTAAGCGTGAATTTAAAGTCACCTTCAACGTTTTCAGCTTCTTCGTGAGAAATATTCAGCATATGACCTACTTCGTGACGGTTATCGTAAACCTTGATCGGGTCGAATACGATGGTGTCTCCAGCTTTTTTGCCAATGATTTCTTTCTTAACCTCTTCGTCTTTCATTACATCAACGGCAATGACAACCTGTTCAGCTTTGATCCCGTCTTCCAATTCGTTGCCTTCGGCGTCAAGCTGCACAAAGTTTCCGCGGATCGTATCTTTTTCTTCAACAGTTTCAGCAGCTTCATTTGCGCCAAATTTGCTGGTGTACTGATCAACTTGTTGGTCGATCATTTTATCATCAGCCTGAATTAAGTAGTAGGGATATTTTTTGCGCTTGTCAAATTTCACTTCAACTTCAGGAGCTACCGCAATATCGAATGCGAATTCAAAATCTTGTGCTGTTTCAAAGTCAAACGAAGGTGTTTTTTCTTCATTTGGAAGCGGTTCTCCAAGAATATTCAATTTTTCTTCAACGATGAATTTTGATAAGTTTTCAGACAACATTTTATTGACCTCTTCAGCAAGGATTGCTTTCCCATACATCTTTTTTATCAAACCTGCAGGAACTTTGCCGGGTCTGAAACCTGGCATGTTAGCTTTTTTACGGTATTCTTTCAATTGCTCGGCAACTGTAGCTTCGTAGTCGTTTTTCTCGATCTTTACAGTAACAATCGAATTTAGATCGTTGATGTTCTCTCTTGTAATATTCATATAATTCCGCTTAAGAAATGGAAAATGTTCAAATTATCAAACAGTTAACTCTTTTTGTCAAGTTTAACTTATGGCTATAATCAATAAAAACCGCATGCTTCGATATTATAATCAAGCATTGCGGTTGTATTTTTCAATTTGTGCGGGCGAAGGGACTCGAACCCCCACGTCAAAGACACTAGATCCTAAGTCTAGCGCGTCTACCAATTCCGCCACGCCCGCGAATTGCGGTGCAAATGTATGTTATTTTTTTTTATAACACAAACGAAGAAATAAAACTTTCAGATTTTTTTTGTTGAGGTGAAGTCGTTTTACCGGAGCGTGAAATTTTGCCCCAAATAAACACGGCGCACATCTTCATCGTTGGCTAAATCTTCGGCTGTTCCTGCTTTCATAATCGATCCTTCGAATAAGAGGTACGAACGGTCGGTGATAGAAAGTGTTTCGTGTACGTTGTGGTCGGTGATCAGTACGCCGATGTTTTTTGCCTTGAGCTTATTCACAATTTCCTGAATGTCTTCAACGGCAATAGGGTCTACTCCGGCAAAGGGTTCATCCAGTAGTATAAATTTGGGGTCAATAGCCAGCGCACGGGCAATCTCGGTTCTTCGGCGTTCGCCCCCCGATAATTGGAATCCCTTGCTTTTTCGAATATGCTGTAGTCCAAATTCCTCAATTAACGACTCCAATTTTTCCTTTTGGTACTCCTTGGTGTAGTTGGTCATTTCCAGCACAGCCTTCAGGTTATCTTCAATGCTTAATTTCCTAAAAACAGAAGCCTCCTGAGCGAGGTAGCCTATCCCAAGCTGAGCCCGTTTGTAAACCGGAAGTTTTGTGATGTTCTTAGTATCCAGGAATACTCTTCCTGACAGCGGCTGAACCAGCCCGACAATCATGTAAAAAGAAGTTGTTTTTCCGGCTCCATTTGGTCCGAGCAGCCCAACAATTTCGCCTTGTTCCACTTCAAAAGACACTCCTTTTACAACTGTTCGTTTCCTGTATTTCTTAACTATATTGTCGGCTCGTAATTTCATGTGTCTATCGTTGTATGATTTTTATTGCAACACTTGAGCCTGCCAATAATATTCATGCCCCAGTGTGTTTTTAATTTTACATGCTCGTTTTACAATATTCAAACGCTTAATTTGATGAACTATTATAGCGCCTCCATATCCTCTTCAGCTTTTTTATTAACCCGTTTCGAAATTACAATTCCAATTTCATACAAAAAAACCAATGGCAGACATACCATGATTTGGCTGAAGACGTCGGGTGGAGTGATGATCGCGGAAAGCAATAATAAGGCAACATAGGCATGTCGCCGATAGCTTTTCATCAATGACGGCGTTAATATTCCGATCTTGCTTAAAAAATAAACGAATATCGGAAGTTCAAAGATTACGCCGCTGGCCAGACTGATAGAGGTGACTGTTCCAATGTAGGAGCGCATGTT
>NZ_JBSQYS010000049.1:0-29861 GCF_055140945.1 Sunxiuqinia sp. | reverse complement strand
CCTTTTTCTGTGGCTGCAATTCCGGCTTTAATCATTCCTTCTACCCATAAAGGATTCAGGGTACCAATGTTAATCACCAATGCTGAAGCAATAGCAACCATATCAGTCACTTCCTCAACAGCATGCGCCATAACCGGCGAAGCGCCAATAACCAGCAATGCATTTGCGGTGTTGTTCATTACTACAAAATTGGTGATGTTGTGCACCAAAGGAGTGTTATCTCTTAAAGTCTGTAAATCGACTGCAATTGATTTTGCATTTATCATGGTATTTATATTTTTAGTTCTACAAGATTTATTTCCGGGCGCAAATGGCTACATAATCACCCCGGTCGTATCCTTCGCTAGGTTCTTCTGCTAAACTATTGGAATAAATGGGATGTAACGTTAGCGTTTGTGCATATTTCGAATCATGAAATCCGGAGTTCTCTAACATTTCCACTTTTTCTGCGGTAGTTCGCCAATTGGCAATTTTTACAAATTCGATAGGATACGGGTCTTCAGGATGAACATCTTTTAACAAAGGGTGTTCCCAGGTTCCAACTGTTTTTGCCAGGTTGTATAGCAAGGCATACGAACTTTCTTTGGGTACGTCAATCACCACAATTTTACCCCCCGGGCGCAGCGCCGAATAGGCTTTATTGAATGCAGCCTGCAGGTCGGTAATATAACTTGGCGTGCCATTAAACAACACACTATCATACTGTTCTGTACCAAGCTCTGCTTTTTCTACTGTTGTTATTTCAACTGTCATCCCACGTTTTCGGGCAATTTCAGCCATTCCTTCCGATGGTTCCAGCCCGTTTTTTATAGAAATTCCAAAGTCTTTTTCCAGAATCATTTCGAAAAGTCCACTACCACAGCCCACGGAAAAAACATCTTTAGAATCTTTTAAAAAATGTGCCACCAGTTTTGCTTCGGAATAGAGCACGTTTGTATTTTCCATAAACCAGGCATCGTATTTTGATGCGTACTCGTCGAAACTACTTTTCATTTCACTCATAATAAGTCTGTCTTTAATAAAAAAACCGCTCCGCAGAAATGCGAAACGGCCTGTATTTTTTGTTCATTCTAAAATTAAATACAATCCTCGTTTCCCTCCGCTGTTATTATACATTTCAGGTTCCAGGGTATAATCTCAGCCTGCCCTCATAGACAGACACCCCTAACGATTTGATGTAAAAGTATTGATTTTTTTTGGCGAAATGAAGAATAATATATTAAAGCATTTCTTTTAAGATAAAAAAGTGTCAAGATAAGAACCGTTAAACCCAGAATATGCAATAGGAACAAGATAATTATCTAAAAGTCTTATATTAGTAGAGCTAACACAATATTCGACTTTCACCCATATGGTTAATCTACCGATTGAATACTCTGATAAAAAAGGTCACTCCATTTGGAGGCGTGAGTTTGATGAAGCGTTTTATGGATTCAATAGGCATAAGAGATTATCTATCAACTCTTGATTTGCCTGAGAAAGGTTCGAATAGCAGTTATGCCCCGAATCATATAATAGAGTCATTCTGGCTTAGTATCTGGACAGGGGTATCAAGGTATATTCATGCGGATTGGTTACGTTATGATACAACTTTACACGACATTTTCGGGTGGGATAAAATGCCATCACAAAACACCTATAGTCGATTTTTTGGTAAGTTTCCACAACAGAGGAACACAGCTGTTTTCCCTGAACTGCAAAAATGGTTCTTTTCACAACTCCAGGTTAATGACATTACCCTGGATATTGATAGCACAGTGATTACCCGAGCAGGGAATCAAGAAGGGAGTGCCAAGGGATATAACCCATTAAAGAGAGGTCGCAACTCTCATCATCCACTAATGGCTTTTGTTTCTCAGACCCGCATGGTGGCCAATGCATGGCTGCGTCCGGGCAATACGGCTGACAGCAGTAGCTGCAAGGCATTTTGGGTTGGAAAATTTTTGTCTGAAAGATTTTTGGGCAACAGAAGCTTCCTTTAGGTTTATTATGGTGGCATATAATATTATGAGTTTGTTCCGTCATTTCGCATTGCAATCGCACAATAAATCAACTTTAGCAACCTTAAAAACCTATTGCTTTGCATTAGGGGCATGGACTGTAAATCATGCCAACAGAAAGGTGTTGAAGATTGCTCTCAATACAAAACGAAGACCCTGGCTTGATGGAATTTTTGCTAAAGTCGAGAACCTAAGCCCTCCTTTTCAATATGCTAATGCATAAAGCGGGTTAAGCTTAATAAATAAAACAAATGCTGTCAAATGAAAATTGTACAGGTGGTGTGGATTGGTGGTGTGGATTGGTGGATTTTGTGTTGAATTGGGTGGAGGGAATGATGGGGAATGAATGTATTTAGGTCAAGTACCTATTTCCTTCAGATTGAGAAAAAGAAAGTTTAAAAGAATTTATTTATCGCCTGAATAGACCGTTAAAGCTAGATTCTTCGATCAGAGGTACATGGACAAAGTCTTCATAAAACACAAACATCATACGCGATATCATCTTCCAAATGTGTGAATTGTGTAACTTATTTATAAAGTTTTGTAACATTTTTCCTGATTTTATTGCAAAACTTTGAACAGATTTCCCAAAAAAAATAAGTTGAAACTCTATATCAAATACATGGTAAGCAACCGCTGTAAACTAGCGGTAAAAGAAGACCTCAGAAGACTTGGGCTACATTTCATTATGGTCGATTTGGGCGAAGTTGAAGTCATGGAGAACATTTCTGAAGAACAGCGCGAGCAAATAAAAATTGCTTTGCTCCATTCAGGATTTGAACTAATGGACAATAAAAGAGCTGTTTTGATTGAGAAAATTAAAAACATAATCATCGAAATGATCCATCATTCCAATGAATTAGTCAAAACTAACTTTTCCAACTTCTTAAGTGAAAAACTAAACCACGATTACACCTATCTCGCCAATTTGTTTTCCGAAATACAAGGAACGACGATTGAGCAATTTATTATCGCGCATAAAATTGAACGAATAAAAGAATTGATTATTTACGGGGAACTGAATATCACAGAGATCGCATGGAAGATGAATTACAGCAGTGTAGCCCACTTATCCAATCAGTTTAAGAAAATGACAGGGCTTTCTCCTTCACACTTTAAAAAATTAAAGGATAAAAGACGCAGCCCGATTGAAGATATCGGAATTTCAACAGATAATGCTGGTGCTAAAACGAAATAAAATGGAACAAACGAGGTCGCACAAATCACAATATGCCAGTAGTTTGATTGAAGCCAGTCTGGATCCGTTGATGACTATCAGCACGGCAGGTAAGATTATGGACATGAACCAGGCAATGGTCGATATCACTGGTGTAAACCGTAAAAATCTGATCGGCTCTGATTTCTGCAATTATTTCACCGACTCCAAAAAAGCGCAGAAAATATACCGGAAAGTGTTTGCAAATAAATCAGGGAGTAATTTTCCACTTACCTTCTGTCATGAAAGCGGGAAATTAACCGATGTCTTATTCAACGGATCGGTTTATAGAGATGAAGCCGGTAATGTGCTGGGGGCGGTTGTGGTGGCACGCGATAGTGCTGAAAAAAAATGGCCCAAAGAATTGCAAATTGCCAACAAAGAGCTGATCCTCCAAAATAAGGAAACTGAAAAACGTACGGCAGAGCTAATTATTGCCAACAAAGAACTAGCCTTACAAAATAAGGAAAAGAAAAAACGCGCGAAGGAATTAATTCGAGCGGAGATAGAACTTGACTATCAGAGTGAAGAGAAAGAAAAAAGATCAGCTGAAAATAAAGCCCTTGAAGCATTTAGCTATTCGTTAAAATTAGCTTCAAAGTATTCGCTGAGCTTGATTGAAGCCAGTCGCGACCCCTTGGTTGTAATCAACCCCCAGGGGAAAATCACTGATATGAATGAGGCCTTGGTAGACATTACAGGCGTATCGCGCAAAGAATTGAAAGAGACCAAGTTTCTCAAGTATTTCACCGAGCCACAGAAAGCCCACCAGGTATATCAGGAAGTTTTTGCCAATGAATCGGTTGCCGATTTTCCTTTAACCCTTCGCCACGCCAATGGAAAACTGACCGATGTTCTGTTTAACGGTTCGGTTTACAAAGACGACCTGGGAAATGTGCTGGGCGCGGTGATTGTTGCCCGCGATGTGACGGAGCAAAAACGAATTGCCAATGAGCTAACCGAAGCCATTGTATTTGCCGAACTGGCTGTTGATATTGCTGAAGATGCCAAAGTAAAAGCCGAACGTGCCACACGGATTGCTGAAAATGCAGTGAAAGCCAAGCAGCAGTTTTTATCGAATATGAGCCACGAAATCCGTACTCCGATGAATGCGATTATCGGCTTTACCAAAGTATTGCTAAAAACCGAAATGACTGTCAAACAAAAGGAATACCTGACAGCTATCAAGTTGAGTGGAGATGCATTAATTGTGTTAATCAATGACATTCTTGACCTGGCCAAAGTGGATGCCGGGAAAATGACTTTCGAACAAACTCCCTTTAAAATGGCGGCTTCGATTTCGGCCATGCTTCATTTGTTTGAAACAAAAATTCACGAGAAAAATCTAAAATTGGTGACGAAGTACGATGAGAATATTCCTGAAGTTTTGGTTGGTGACCCGGTGCGACTGCACCAGATTATTTTAAACCTGGTAAGCAATGCGGTTAAATTTACCAACAAAGGAAAAATTACGGTTGATGTAGGTTTAGTGAGCGAGGACGAGAAAACAGTAACCATCCAATTTTCAGTAATGGATTCCGGAATTGGGATTGCGAACGATAAAATTGAAAAAATATTTGAAAACTTCCAGCAGGCAACAAGCGGGACCTCACGCATTTATGGAGGAACCGGCTTAGGGTTGGCCATCGCCAAACAATTGGTCGAATCACAAGGCGGAACCATTAAAGTAGCGAGTGCGGTGGACCAAGGTTCTACATTCAGCTTTGTGCTAAGTTTTCTGAAAACAGCAGAAGATGCTGAGTTAGATTCAGAAATGATTGAATTGGACAACGAACTTAAAAATATAACGGTCCTGGTTGTTGAAGACATTGTGCTCAACCAATTGTTGATGAGAACCTTGCTTGAAGATTTCGGATTTGCACTTGATATTGCAGAGAATGGGAAAATCGCCATTGAAAAGCTGCGGACTAAAACCTACGATGTTATTTTAATGGACTTGCAGATGCCCGAAATGAATGGGTTTGACGCAACGGATTACATTCGCAACACCATGAATTTGCAGATCCCGATCATCGCCTTAACGGCCGATGTGACCACGGTTGATTTGGCCAAATGCAAGGCTGTTGGCATGGACGATTATATTGCCAAGCCAGTCGATGAACGTTTATTGTATAGCAAAATAGCTGGATTCGTAAAAAAACCAATTCCCATCGAGCGCAGCGAATCGCAAGAAGAAATATTCGATGCAGTGATTGTAACGAGCTGCATTGATTTAGAATACTTGATAAGCCGGACCAAATCGCATCCGAAACTCATGATGGAAATGATTTCGGCTTACCTGGAGCAAACTCCGGCTCTGATTTCAAGCATGAAAAAAGGCTTCATCGACAACGACTGGAACCTGCTGTACGCATCCGTGCATAAAATGATCCCATCTTTTGCAATCATGGGCATGGGACCCGAGCCTGAAAACATGGCCAAAAGAGTTCAGGAATATGCGAGTGCACAAAAACAGACAGAAAAAATATCGGAGCTGGTACTACTACTCGAAACCATTTGCACCCAGGCATGCAACGAATTACAAGTCGAGTTAAACCGGATTAAAAACAACATATCATGAATAAAAATAAAATAAAACTCTTCCTGGTGGACGACGATGCCGTGTTTCTGAAATTGTTGCAAATCGAATTTATGGAACAAGCTGATTTTGATATTGAAACCTTTGCTACCGGTGAGCTTTGCCTTAAAAGTTTATCGCACCGTCCTGATGTGATCATTTTAGATTATTACCTTGACGGGGTTGACCGGGATGCGATTAATGGGATTGACACACTGGATGAAATCAATGCTTTGCTCCCGGATATTCCAGTGATCATGTTATCTGCTCAGGATAAAATCGATGTGGCCATCAACTGCATGCACCACAAGGCAACCGATTATGTTGTCAAGAGCGAAACCGCCTTCCTGCGCTTGAAAAAAATCATCACAACCATTTTAGCAACCCAAAAACTCGAAAAGCAATTAACCTGGTATATGGATCGCATGTGATCAATTTTTTCTTCACACATTAATTGGCGTCAACGAACTCATAATGTGTGAATCATGTAATTATTTGCAGGAATTGTGTAACGGATTTGGACTTGAATGTGCTGACCTTTGAATCGTGAAAATACCTTCACAAACTAATTTTATCCAAATGAAAAAAATAACACTGAGCTTAATGACCTTATTTCTGGTTCTTTTATTTTCGCCAGACGAATTGAGAGCTGATGCAGAACCCATCACGGTTCCAGCGGAGACTACCACGGAGGTGACCGTTGCGTCAGCAGAAGCCACTGCCCGAATCGATCGCTTAATGGAAATAAAAGTGATGGATGTATCAACGCTATCTGCTTCCGAAAAGAGGGTGCTTCGAAAAGAAGTTCGCGCAATCCGATCGGAAATGAAAGCCAATGGCGAAGCGACGGTTGCCAATAGCCGAAACGGTGGAATTTATCTTTCAGCCGGAGGAATTATCATTGTCATACTACTGCTTATCCTGTTGCTTTAAGCACTTAGACTGAGTTGTGATCTAAATTTTAAAATAAATCATCATGGGAAATTTACTATATATCGTTGCCGTTGTCTTAGTCATTTTATGGCTGGTCGGTTTTGTTGGCTTCAATACGGGAGGAATCATACATGTATTGCTCGTTATCGCCCTCATTGCAGTAATCCTGAGAGTGATTCAGGGACGGAGGGTCCTTTAAGATGAAGAACTTAGGGATTGTCCTTATCAAGACTCGAATATCGTTTCACTAACTTCTAAAAACCTGTTCATGCAAGTAAACGTCCTCCGAAAAAATTTGATATTCTCGCCTGACCCTTCCAGAGTAATTGCCCGGTTTCTATTTTTAAATGATGAACGATCGGCTGATATCATCCGGAAGGTGCTGGCTATGCCCGAAACAGAAGTCAATATTGCCATGAGTCAGTTACTTAGGCGGTATTCGAGACGACATCGGAATATTTCACGAATATTTGAGAAGCACTTTGCCCGTTTGGCTCCCATATTCGACACGATTGAAATCAATGAAGAAGATTTGAGCCTTGCTCAGAAAGCACTGATCGGCTCTTATTTCACGATGGAATATTCCATTGAATCGGCGGCATTTTTTAATCCATCGGTCGTCGAAGATCCGGACCAGGCGGGATTAAGGGACGACGAAAAAAGGGTTATCCTAAGTTTTAGGGCAACTGGCGAAGGCCATATTTCGTCTCTGGTATTCCGCACAGGAGTGCTTGACAAAAACAATGACCTACGTGTTGAACCAGTCGGAAAAATGTTGGCCGAGGCTGATGTCATTAAACGGAGTTTCTACGAAAAAAAGACTTTTCAGGAGAAATTAGTTGACATGAAAAAAGCAGAAAATGATCATCCTCCTGCAAACCTCAACAAGCCGAACGAAACCCCCGACCGGAAAGATGGTACTCCTCCAATCATTACCGACAGCCCGAAGCCTTTGCGAAAGCCTTCAAATGTTGTGTCAGCGGATTTCATCCTGGATAAGCTCGGCGAAAACTTTACCTATGGCGAACTGATGAAGAACGTCTCCATGGCATTAAAAGACCCGGATACTTCAGAAGTACAGATTAATGTATTAAACAAACTCATGTGGTTGGCCTCATCGCATTACGAGATCAATTTTTCCATTGATTCGGCCATTTCTGAACGGGTCATTTTCCCGGTTTCGGCCACCGAGCAAAAAGGTATTGAAGATGCCCGCTTTGTCAAATTCACCGATGACAATGGCCAAATGACTTACTATGCCACTTATACTGCTTATGATGGAGTTAATATCTTGCCTAAGTTGATCAAAACAACTGATTTTTATCACTTTAAAATATTGCCGATCAACGGTGAGCTCGCCCGTAACAAAGGAATGGCTTTGTTTCCGCGGAAGATAAATGGTAAATACGCCATGTTGTGCCGCATGGATGCTGTAAACAATTATATTGCTTTTTCTGACAAGATCAATTTCTGGAGTGAAGCAAAAATGACGCAACAACCGAAGTATCCCTGGGATTTGGTGCAGATGGGCAATGCAGGATCGCCAATTGAAACGGAAGATGGCTGGCTGGTAATTACCCATGCCGTTGGACCAATGAGGGAATATAAACTCGGAGCATCCTTGTTTGATCTGGAGAATCCGGAAATTGAAATTGGCAGATTGAAAAGCCCCCTGATGGCACCCAATGAATCGGAAAGAGAAGGCTATGTGCCGAATGTGATCTACTCCTGTGGTTCCATTATTCATAACAACGACCTGATTATTCCTTATGCCATGTCCGACCATTCCTCCGCGTACGCGACCGTTAATCTAAGGGAATTGCTCGACGCATTGAAAGCTTCAGGTAAGTCTGACCAGAATTGAACGTGACAAAGTGGAACCTTCAGTGCAAAAAAACTGAAGCCTAAAGAAACGAGCAGGGATCATCCAGTGCTGCTTGTTTCCTTTACAACAAATTCATTCCCTCCAAACTGGATGGCTCAAAGTCATCCAACCCAATCGAAAATCGAGCGCAAAACAGCCAATTTCATAAGAGCACAATATTGCTGATGATGTGTGAATAATGTAATACTTAATCGGAATTGTGTAACGCTTTCCGAGGCCAGTTAGTCCACCTTTGTAGGGTATATAGAGCGCAATTTGAATTTAATGATATGACAGAGAAAAAAGCTGACGGCAGCTGGGAAAAGAGCAAAAGCAAGCTCAAACAAAAATTTGCAGACTTAACCAACAATGACCAGATGCTTTTGGAAAGAAAAAAAGAAGCAATTCTTGCCAGGCTTCAGCTAAAACTAGGAACAACAAAAGAAGAAACCTTAAAAATCATCTCAGGACTTTTCTGATCATTTTGCGCCACTTACACCAATTACAAAGATTTAACGCCTTGACATTATATAAATATCATCTTAAAATTAAAATTATGAATTCAGGAAAAGTATTATTAAGCGTATTCGCGGGCGCAGCCGCCGGAGCATTGGCGGGAGTTTTATTTGCGCCACATAAAGGTAAAGTTACCCGCAAAAAAATAGCAAGACAAAGTGAGACTTTATCCGACGAAGTGAAAGAAAAAATCAACGAATTGTTGGACGACCTCTTTGCCAAGTTTAAACAAGCCAAAGAAAGTGTTTCGGACTATACGGAGCAAAAAATGCACAAAAAGAATGACATGAAGAAAGAGGTAACCTCGGTCTAAGATATAGCGTGCGCATATATGAGAACCCTTGGGTCTGTGCTTGGAAACATCAAAATGGGAAAGCTTCTGTTTGAATATTTTCAGGCTGCTGGCCCAATTTCCAATTTGAACCAATACGAACTAAAAATCATGGAAGACAAGACCAATTTTATTGAATCGCTGCTGGAACGAGTTACGGACTACGGACAAACAAGCATGGAGTTAGCAAAACTAAAAGCTCTGGACAAAACTTCGCAAGTGATGTCATCATTCTTTTCCAATGCTACTGTCTTGATCATTATTTCGCTCTTTGCGCTGTTCCTGAATTTTGGATTGGCAATTTGGATTGGTCAGATTTTGGGAGAAATATATTTAGGCTTTTTTGCCGTGGCCGGATTCTACGGTATTACCGCAGTTTTAATCTATTTTTTTATGCAGAAATGGATCAAAAGGACTGTTGGCAACACGTTTATTAAACAAGTGCTAAAATAATCCCTATGAAACCGATCACCACCGCCGAAGAACTGAAGCAGGCCATTCAAATCCTGGAAGCCGAGCATGCACTCAAGGGACAGCAACTTAAGGAACACTTACTGCTCTCCTATGAAAGTTTAAAGCCGGCCAACCTCATCAAGGGCGCTTTATCCGAGGTTGCCTCAACGCCGGATTTGATTGACAATATTTGGGGAACAACCTTTGGTCTGGCATCCGGATACCTTTCAAAAATGATCGTTGTGGCCGGATCGGGAAGCAGGTTTAGGAAGCTGTTGGGCGTGATCCTTCAGCTTGGTGTAACCAATGTGGTCGCACAACACTCGGGTACGATTAAATCAATCGGACAGTTTATTTACCAACGCTTTCTAGGCAAAAAAGAAGCAAATTCTGAAAAGCCGTGACCGACAATGATAAAATACTGAAGCTTCCGTTTTATGCCAAAGCATCGTTGCTCTTAATCGGGCTGTATGTTTTCATCACCATGCTATCTATCGGACGAAGTATTATTGTCCCCTTGGTTTTTGCGGTTATCATTGCCATTGTCCTTCATCCGGTTGTCAACTTTTTTGTACGGATGAGAATAAAAAGGGTCATCGCCATCATCATTACCATCTTTCTTACGTTTCTGATCGTCGCTTCCCTTGCAGCGCTGATCATGTCGCGGATGAACCAGTTTGGGGAATCATGGCCCATCATGGTCGATCGGTTCACGGCTATGCTCAACGAAACCATCTCCAGATTATCAGTGTATACCGATATCAGTCCGGGAGTAATCAATGAATACATTGAAAAGGGCAAGGATGAAATGCTCAACATCGGGAAGGCCGCCATTGGTGAAACACTCATCACCATCGGAAGCATTGTCATGGCATTGCTCTTGGTTCCTGTTTATGTGTTTATTATTTTGTTCTACCACTCGCTGTTGGTTGAATTTCTTCACCAGGTATTTGGTAAAAGCGATCAACGCCAGGTGAGTGCAATTATTTCAAAAACCAAATCGGTTGTCCAACTTTACCTTGTTGGCCTGATTATCGAAGCGGCCATTGTTGCAGTCATGAATTCGGTCGCTTTGCTGGCACTCGGAATTGAATATGCCATCCTGCTGGGAATTATCGGAGCATTGCTCAATGTCATTCCATACATTGGAGGAATTGTGGCTGTAGCTTTACCCATGATCGTTGCGCTGGCCACCAAAGATTCGGGCATGTATGCCTTGTATGTTTTAGTCCTGTATTACGTCATCCAACTGATCGACAACAACTACATCGTACCCGTCATCGTTTCGTCGAAAGTGAAAATCAATGCGCTGTTTTCAATCATCGTGGTTTTTGCAGGAAACGCTTTGTGGGGAATCCCGGGCATGTTTCTCTCCATCCCGCTGCTTGCCATTGTCAAACTGATTTTCGACCATATTGAATCATTAAAACCCTGGGGATTTTTATTGGGAGACACCATGCCTTCCTTCTTAAAATTGAAACCAATTTTCAAGAAGAAATAGCGCAAAAGGTTGATGTAAGAAGCAGGCGAAAGCAAATTCCCGTATCTCCTGCACGCCCGGTGCATTTATCAGAATTAGGAACAAATAATTAACAATTGAATCGTATGAAGAAGAATATCAATAACCAGCAGCATGAAGCCCACTCCATGACTCAACCGGAGCAGACTGAAGTATTATTTATGACTTCATATCCACCAAGGGAATGCGGTATAGCAACCTATTCGCAAGATTTGATCCAGTCGTTGAATACTAAATTCAGTGACTCCCTATCGATTAAAGTTTGTGCCATGGAGGCCGATGATGTGAATTATGAATACCCGGATGAAGTTGAATTCGTATTGAAAACATCGATAGTTGCCGACTATGAAAGAATGGCACTCAAAATAAATCAGGATAAAGACATCAAAATTGTTTTGATTCAACACGAGTTTGGGTTCTTTCATGGCCGAGAGGAATCATTTCTGAAACTCCTGAAAGCCATTTCAAAACCCGTTATGATTGTTTTTCACACGGTTCTACCTCATCCTGATGAGCAATTTAAATTAAATGTACAGCATATCGCAGCGGCATGCGAATCGATCATCGTGATGACCAATACTTCCGCCGAAATCTTAACGAATGCCTATGGCGTGCCGCAGCAAAAAATAGCGGTGATCGCCCATGGCACCCATTTGGTTCCTCGATTAAATAAGGCTTCGTTAAAACTGAAGTACGGCTTGAAAGGCCGAAAAGTACTGACAACATTTGGCTTGCTAAGTTCAGGAAAAAGCCTGGAAACCACCATTGACGCGTTGCCGGCAATCCTGAAAAAATGCCCGCAGGCCATCTTTCTGGCCATCGGAAAAACACACCCGGAGGTGGTGAAAACGGAAGGTGAAAAATACAGGGAGATGCTCGAAGAAAAAGTCAAAAAACTGAATCTTCAGGATCATGTTCGTTTTGTGAACCAATACCTGGATTTGCCGGAATTACTCGAATATTTGCAGCTAACGGATGTCTACCTGTTTACGTCCAACGATCCGAACCAGGCCGTGAGCGGAACCTTTGTTTATGCCATGAGCTGTGGCTGCCCGATCATTTCGACACCGATACCGCATGCCAAGGAAGTGCTGACCAAAGACACCGGTATGATCTTTAATTTTGGTAATTCGAAACAACTGTCCAACGCGGTAATCAAGCTCCTCAATAATGATAAGCTACGGAGAAACATCAGCTTAAACACCTTGCAGAAAATTGTTTCAACAGCCTGGGAGAATTCCGCCGTTGAACATCGGTTGTTGTTCGACAAAATTGCTGGCAACCATACCACCGTACGCTACAACTTGCCGGCCATCAACCTGAACCATCTGAAGCAGATGACCACCCGCATGGGGATCATTCAGTTTTCAAAAGTCAATCAACCCGATATTGGCTCCGGATACACGCTTGATGACAATGCCAGGGCTTTGGTGGCTGCTTGTATGTACCTGGAAACGACAGGTGACAGGAAGATTATTTCGGCGATCAAAAAATACCTCAGCTTTATCGCGTATTGTCAGCAAGCTGAAGGAAATTTTTTAAACTATGTTGATAAAAAGCTCCGTTTTACCGACCAGAACGAAGAGGTGAATTTAGATGATTCGAATGGCAGGGCCATTTGGGCGCTGGGCTATTTGACTTCACTAACCGACCTGCTACCCGATAAACTGATTGCTGATGCCGGGGCCATGATTGAACAATCGCTGCCACGCATGCGCATGGTGCGTTCAACACGTGCCATGGCGTTTACAATTAAAGGCTTGTATTATTATGAAAATGCGGTCAATTACTCGGATAATCTCGACCTGATCGACGTTTTTGCCCGTCGCATGGTCCAGATGTACAAACATGAATCGAGTAAAAAATGGGAATGGTTTGAAAGCTATCTCACTTATGGAAACAGTACCTTGCCCGAAGCCATGTTGTATGCCTGGTTGCTAACGAAGGATGTTGTTTATAAAAACATCGCCTTGTCGTCTTTCAATTTTTTGCTGAATCAAACCTTCAACGAAAATGGGATCGAAGTGATTTCGAATAAACAGTGGCTGCAAAAAGGACAGAAAGCCGCGCAGTTTGGCGAACAGCCCATTGATGTAGCCTACACCATCATGACTCTAAGTGAATTTTACAAGGTCACAAGCGATGAGAATTATCGTGTGAAAATGGATACTGCCTTCAATTGGTTTTTAGGCGAAAACCGGCTGCATCAAATCATTTACAATCCATGTACCGGAGGATGTTACGATGGCTTGGAAGAATGGCATGTGAACCTCAATCAAGGCGCTGAATCCACGGTAAGCTACCTGATGGCCAGGCTAAGCATGACAAGAAATGAAAATTCGAAAGCCTCCTTCTGCAGGAAGCTGCCAACCCACAGGCAAACGGTTGCAGAACCAACAAAGATCTGATTATTCACCCGGCCGTAAACAGCATCCCAACAAGGCCGCTGTGGAGCATGAGTATTCATAATCCTGATCCTCTGTGGAATCTGTGGTTATAAATCAAGAAGAAATAATTCAAGATTCCAACCACCCGGTTTACCGGGAGGGAGGTGGTTGGGCACTTCTTTCCTCATTCCCTGCGTTAGTTTCGAGGCAAACCGCCAGCGGCTTGAGCATCAGGTTTTTTTTCTGTCCTCATCAACTTGGTGTCTTGGGTCTTTGTGTTCAAAAAAGCCGCAAGCTGTCCAACCACAGGCGTAAAATGTAAAACCAACTGTCAGCGTAGATTAAGTACATTCCGACATTTTATTGTATATTTATCTCACTTATCAATATCAATAACGGTCACTCAAGTGCAGGATAAATCAACAAAAACAAGTAAGAAGAAAGCCACGGATTTGGAAACCAACCCATTTCCAATCGTCGGTATTGGGGCATCGGCCGGAGGACTGGAGGCTTTTGAAAAATTTTTAGCTCAGGTTCCCGAGAACAGCGGAATGGCCTATATCTTTATCCAGCATTTGGATCCTACTCAAAAAGGCATGTTGCCCGAGTTGCTGCAGCGGGTTTCCAAAATACCGGTTCATCAGGTAAAAGATCAAACGCCTGTGAAGCAAAACTGCGCCTATGTTATCCCTCCAAATAAAAGCATGTCGATATTAAAAGGAGTGCTTTACCTGTTTGACCCCATGGAAGCACGAGGACTTCGGCTGCCCATCGATTTCTTTTTTCGTTCGCTTGCGCTCGACCAAAAGGACCAAAGTGTCGGCATCATTCTGTCGGGAATGGGATCCGATGGTAGTATCGGGCTCCATGCCATCAAGGAGAACAACGGAATTGTTATGGCTCAAAATCCTGCTACGGCCAAATTCGACAGCATGCCCCGTAATGCAATCGACTCGGTAATGATCGACATTGTTGCCCCAGCCGGAGAGCTACCAGCGAAGCTCAGAGATCTGATTAAGAACATCCCTACCCTGAGTCCTGACCCGGAAACGGAGAGTAAAGACAAAAGTGCGCTCGATAAAGTGATCATCCTGCTGCGCAGCCAAACCGGAAACGATTTTTCGCTTTACAAGAAAAATACCCTTTACCGCCGCATTGAAAGGCGCATGGGGATTCATAAAATAGATCGGATCAATTCGTATGTTCACTTTTTGCAAGAAAACCCGGCCGAAATCAAGATTCTTTTCAAGGAACTGCTGATTGGCGTGACCAACTTTTTCCGCGACCCGCATGTTTGGAAAAAATTGAAGGAATCCATCTTGCCGGAGATTATTGCCAACACCAAAGACGGATCAATTTTAAGGGCCTGGGTTCCCGGATGCTCTACCGGCGAAGAAGCCTATTCGCTGGCCATCGTGTTCAGGGAAGTGTTGGAAAAAACCAAGAAGCACAGTGGTATCAGCTTGCAAATATTTGCAACCGATTTGGACGAAAGCTCCGTTGATATTGCCCGAAAAGGCCTGTTTCCCGCCAATATTGCAACCGATGTTTCTCAATCGCGCCTGAGCCGGTTTTTTGTTAAAACCGAAGATAGCTACCGGGTCAATACCGAAATTCGGGAAATGATTGTGTTTGCGCAGCATAACATTATCATGCACCCGCCGTTTACCAAGATCGACTTTCTGACTTGCCGCAACCTGCTGATCTACCTCGACAATGAATTGCAGAAAAAGCTACTTGGCCTATTTTATTACAGCCTGAATCCAGATGGACTGATGCTACTGGGCAGCTCCGAATCGCTTGGTACTCAAAGTCCGCTTTTTACGACCGTTGATTCAAAACTGAAAATATACCAACGTTCCAACACCACTTTGACACCCGAACTCGTTGATTTTCCTTCCTCATTTTCAAGAGCGAACATGAGTAAACCTGAAACCCAAATGCCTGCTAAACTACCTTCAAATATCCAAACACCTGCTGAACAGCTGCTGTTGCAACAGTTTTCGCCTCCAGCAGTGTTAGTCAACGAAAATGGCGACATCGTCTACATCAGCGGACACACCGGGAAATACCTCGAACCCGCAGTGGGAAAAGCCAACCTGAACATCTTCGCCATGCTGCGCGAAGGTTTACGCAACGAATTTCCACTGGCTTTCCGTAAGGTGCTCGGCTCCAAAGGAAAAGAAATCCTGCACCACATCAAGGTTGAGACTAATGGCAGCTCACAAACCCTGGATGTGACCATTCAATGGATTGAAAAACCTGATTCGCTAAAGGGAATGGTGATGGTCGTATTTACTGATGTACACGAAATTTACAGCAGCAGACCACGAGCTGGCCGAAAGGCGATCGACCAGAGCAGACAATCGGACCTGGAAAAAGAGCTGCAGCACGCGCGCGAGTCGATGCAAGGCACGCTCGAAGAAATGCAGACGTCGCAGGAAGAACTGAAATCAACGAACGAAGAATTGCAATCGACAAACGAAGAGCTGCAATCAACCAACGAGGAACTGACCACCTCGAAAGAGGAAATGCAAAGCCTGAACGAAGAACTGCAAACGGTAAACGCCGAGTTGCAGTCGAAAGTTGACGATTATTCGCGGGTGAACAACGACATGAAAAACCTGCTCAACAGCACCGATATTGCCACCATGTTTCTCGATAAAGAACTGAACATACGCCGCTACACCAACCAGACCACCAAAATCTTCAAACTCATCAAAAGCGATATTGGCCGGCCATTTACCGACCAGACTTCGGATCTCAACTATCCTGATCTGGCTGATGACGCGCGTGAAGTTTTGCGTACACTCGTTTTCATACAAAAACAAATTTCGACTAAGGACGGGCGGTGGTTTTCCATTCGCATTATGCCTTACCGCACCTACGACGACCGGATTGACGGCCTGGTCATCACCTTTATCAATATCTCCGACCTCAATCAGATGGAAGTTCGATTACTTGAAGCGGAGAAGTTGAACCGTTTGCTGCTGGATTCCGTATCAGATGTCGTTATTAAACTTTCAACCGAGTTTGAAATTATGGAGTTCAACCCGAAAGCGGAACTGTTTTTTGGAAAGACAAGAACGGAGGTGGCCGATAAGGATTTCATCCGACTCTTCATCCCGCTGCCGGAACAGAAAAAAATAAAAAAAGAGCTTAACAGCTTGCTCAGCAAATTGAAGGATGGCAAATTAAAAATGCAGGTTATAGCTGCAGGAGAAAATAAACCTACGATTGAATGGTCCGTAAACACCTTACTCAATCAACACAATGAACCCACAGGAATGATTATAACAACTAAAGAATAGTGTCATGCAGAACGAAGAGCCGGATTTAACCGATCCCCGAAAACTACGCCAACAAGCCGAAGAAAAATTGAAGGTGAAACAAGAAAAGGCCGGGTTTGAAGACCTTGATGCCTCCAGGCTTGTGCACGAGTTGCAAGTGCACCAGATTGAATTGGAAATGCAGAATGAAGAATTACGCCGGGCATACGACACCGCTGAAACCGCCCTGAAGAAATACACCATGTTGTACGATCTGGCTCCCATGGGCTATTTCACGCTCGACAAGAGTGGCAGTATTTGTGAACTGAATTTTACAGGCGCCGATCTGTTGGGAGAGAAACGCTTCAAGCTAATAAACAGCAACTTCAAGCTATTTATCTCCGAAGATTCGCGGGCCATATTCAACGATTTTTTCATGAAGGTTTACAGCAGCCATGCCAAAGAATCGTGCAAAGTGACACTCGGGTACGATAAACAACCCCTATGCCGCGTTTACATGGAAGGTATTCTTACCGACGATGACCAGAAATGCCTGCTGTCAGCAATCGATATATCAGCTTTCAAAACGTGATTATTTAAGAAGCGATGGCCTTTCACTTTTATTTAATGTCTGAAAATAAATACATTTAGACAACGATCTTTTTTCGGATTGTTTAAAATTAGTCAACCTAACGTGCAAGCAGAATGAAACTTCACATCAGAAATATGGTCAGTAATCGCTGTAAGATGATTGTGAAGTCAGAGCTTAAAAAGCTTCGACTCCATTATATTCTTGTAGAACTGGGTGAAGTTGAAATTATGGAAACCCTCACACCTGAAGAACTGGCACAGCTAAACGATGGCCTGAAAGAATCGGGGCTTTCAATCATCGGCGACAAGAAGGGAATCCTGATTGAGCGCATAAAAAATATCATCATTGAGTTGGTGCATTATTCCGATGAACAAATCAAGGTGAATCTGTCGGACTACCTAAGCGAAAAACTCAATTACGATTACACCTACCTGTCCAACCTTTTCAAAGAAAACCAAGGGATCACGATCGAACATTTTCTACTCACCCACAAAGTGGAGCGCGTGAAAGAATTGTTGGTTTACGACGAATTGAATGTCACCGAAATCGCCTACATCATGCACTACAGCAGTGTAGCCCACCTGTCAAATCAATTTAAAAAATTGACCGGACTAACCCCATCGCACTACAAGCAACTCAAAATTAAACGCAATCCCCTCGAAAATATGTGAATGTTGTAACTCTTTTCAAAAGTTGTGTAAGAGTTCATCCAATCAATGACGCTACCTTCGGGTAAGTATGTTGATATGCTATCACCTAATATTTCGAATCATGAAAAACATTCTGTTTGCATTACTAATCGCCTCCCTTTTAGGAGGATGCGCCATGAACCTGGTAACAGGACGCAACCAGTTAAGCCTGGTTCCGGAATCGGAACTACAACTGATGGCCACAAACCAGTACACGACTTTTTTGGCAGAGAATAACACCTTAAATCCTAAAAACAGCAGTGCCGCAATGGTTGACCGTGTTGGTGCGCGTATTGCCAACGCTGTTACGCAGTATTATAACGGCAGGGGACAAGAATCAGTACTGGAAGGATACCAATGGGAATTCAACACCGTGGCCAGTGACGACGTGAATGCCTGGTGTATGCCGGGAGGAAAAGTGGTTGTTTACACTGGTCTGCTGCCGGTTACCCAAAACGAAACAGCGCTTGCCATCGTTATGGGGCACGAAATTGCCCACGCTATTGCCAAGCATGGCAGCGAACGGATGAGCCGGGCAATGGTTCAGCAATTAGGAGGAGCCGCTTTGGAAGTCGCTTTATCGCAAAAACCCCAGGAGACGAAAGACATGTTTATGATGTCGTACGGTATCGGTAGCCAGCTTGGAGCCATGTTGCCCTGGTCACGTCAGCAGGAAACCGAAGCCGATCAATATGGATTGATATTTGCCGCCATGGCCGGGTACGATCCCCGCGAAGCGATTCCCTTTTGGCAACGCATGTCGGCAGCAGGCGGGGCAAAGCAACCTGAATTTTTAAGTACGCACCCGTCGGACAATACACGAATGAGAAAGCTAAATCAGTTTATGCCCGAAGCTTTGAACTATTATTCCGCAAGCAAATAAGTTGAGAACAATACTGCCGATGGTCGAAACAATGATGGCCTTTTACAGCAGACGAAACACAATTATTAAAAAAATATATTTTATTAATAAAAAAGTGTATCTTCGCGAGAACTTTTATTTTTATTACAAGTATTATGAACAAAGGAACAGTTAAATTTTTCAACGAATCCAAAGGTTTTGGATTCATCGCAGACGGTGCGTCAACGGAAGAGTATTTCGTTCATGTATCAGGTTTGAACGACGAAGTAAGAGAAAATGACGAAGTCACTTTCGATCTTCAAGATGGACGCAAAGGATTAAATGCCGTAAATGTTAAACTTGCATAGTTTATAATTATATAAGACATTTTTCACCGAAAAGCCGACTCAATTCAATTTGAGCCGGCTTTTTTTCTATCCCCTTTATTGAAATAGAACGGGTCCCGGTTTCCCAATTTCAAAATCCTGAAAACCAAAATCATCCGTTGAAAATGAGTTCACCCTCAAAACATTTCGCCCGACCCCGGGAATTTTCGGATAAAAGGACAGGGAGATTTGAAACGAATTCATGACCAGGTTCTCATTCTTGATTAAAACACCTACGCCCAACCGCGAATAAACTTGGCTGTTTTTAAACCCCATCCGTTCGTTGCCAAGCATTCCCATCGAATAGTTGATAAAGGGACCAAATGTGAACCCAATAAAATCCCATGGAGCAAACGACTGGGTCTGAATCGTCAACAAAAGCCGGCTGGCACCGGTCAGCTCAGGACTGCGGAATCCGCTTAGTCCAAATTCCTCATCAAGTGTCAAACGATCCAGCGACATGGGATTTATTCCAACAGTCAAGTGGGGTTTGACAAAATGCCTGAATTTCCATTGCCCAATTTCAATCAGTCCGGTAAAATAGTTGACATCCATCTTAATCACTCCCTGGCTGGCATGCGATGCACGAATGAACGTGCCCAATTCGATATTGGAACTCAAAAAGCCCCAGCGAAAATAGTCGCCTATGGAAACGCGTCCGCCCAAATAAAATCGGCCCACCGCGTTTTTCTCCTGGTAACCTCCGGTCAGACTGTACACCTTTCCAACCGGAACATCTTCCGTGATTCCATGCTTAAAGATGTATTTGTCCTGAACATACCGTCGCTCAGAAATGCCAACACTTCCCAAATAGAAATTTTCGTTTGAATAAAATTGCTTCGGATCAAGCGTTTCTCCAGGCTTTTCAAGATATCGAACGCGCAAAAAGCGGATGGTCGAAATGAAATTGGTACTCCGGCGATACGCTGGATTGCGTCTGTTCAACGGAATGGCCCCTCCTACCCAATAGTCCTGCGCGTTAAACTTAAACCGGCTTTGCCTGTAAATGCCATGGTCTGTGTAGATTGAATCGTCGTTGAATTGTTGCATGAAGTGAAGCCCGGCGGCCCATCTGGCAAAAGGCGAAAAAAACAGGCGTTCAATCGTCACGCTCTTGCTGTAATAACGGTCGCCTTCAATGGCGTAGTCTAAGCTTGCGCCAATGTAGGTGTTTCTAATGTTCGGAATGGCGTAACTGGTGTGGTACGAATAATCGTCTTTGGTATGATTTCGGGCAATCTCATTTCGAAATTCGTGCCCCAAGCCTAAAAAATTTTCATCCATAACGCCAATGGTCGTGCGCGAACTTGATGTTGACAAGCTGGGGACAATACTCCAGATATCCAAGGCACGAATATTAACATCGACCGAATCGGAGCCCGGTGATGCCGATTCAACAAAAAAGGAAACATCACGGATGTACGGTCTGCTGCGCACCAATCGTTCGGCTTCGATGACCAACAGCGAATCAAAAAGCTGGTTTTGATCGATCAGCAACAAGTTTTTAATCGTGATTTCATGCGATTTGATATGCAGTTTGTTTCCGGTTTTCGATAGCCAATTGAGCGAAGCATCGATGGTGTCGCCAATGGAAGTGCCAAATGGATCGAGGGTTTGGATGGTGATGTTCCGGATGATTTTACCTTCAAAGGCACTGTATGGTTTTTGAAACAGCCTTGAGTAAACGCGCTTTCCGTCTTTGCCCTTTACAGGATCGGGAACAACAGGCTTAAAAAATAGCCGGTACATAAAGCGGGTGAATTTGCCGCCTTCCGAATAGGCGTCAATATTTTCATAAAGACGGGTTGAATCTTGCTTTTCGGGCGTTTGGCGGGCAAAAGCGGAGCTGCCGATTGAAACCGAAATAATGAAGAGTATGACGATCGTTCTGAACCACATTGGTGTGCTGTCATTTTCTATATTTATGGTTATTCTGGTTTCAACTCCTCCATCCGCTCCTGCTCTTCCTGTTTTGCCTTCCGTTTAAAATATCCCCTGAAAAGGATATTGTGCTTGAGTGCTTCCATGTTTTCATCCAAGCCTTTGGAGCTGTTTTTTAGGTTTAGAATGGTTTCGTCGATATTATTGGAAGTGACCGTATCATTGATCAACCGGCCCAAAGTTCCCTGCCCGGTGTTCACTTTCACCATAATATCTTCGAGTTGTTGGGTCGAGACTTCGGCGTTCTCCGCTGTTTCCTGGAAACTCTCCATAATGCCAGATACGTCGCCTCTGGTTACCGTAATCATTTCCTCCATTTCCTTGGAGCTGTTCTGAAAGTTTACGATCATGTCGTTAATATTATTCGCAATAATGGTATCGTGTATCAGCCGGCCGAGCGTACCTCGGCCGCTGTTTATTTTAATCGCAATCTCGGCAAGCTGTTTGGTGACAACCTCCACGTGCCCCGATGTAACCTGCAAACTGGAAATGATGGCATCCGTTTCAACCGGCTCAACCGATGCAAGCTCCTGGTCGTTTTCCACCAAGGGAGAATGTGTGCTTCCCTGGGTGATGATCAGTAAGCGGTCGCCAATCAAACCTTCGGAACCGATGGCCACGATACAGTCCGACTTAATAAACTGTTTAATCTCCTGCCTCACCAATAGATCAACCTGTACGGTTGAATCGTTAATAATGCTGATGTTATCAACCGTCCCAACATTAATCCCCGAGAAACGGATGTTGTTTCCAACCTGCAGGCCACTGACATTATAGAAAGTCGTGGTCAGTTTAAACACCGGGTTGAACAGGTTTTTTTGTTTGCCGATGATAAATATGGCAAGTACAAATAGTGCCAGTCCGCCAGCAACAAAAAGCCCTAGACGGACTTTGAAATTTGATGAGTGATTATCCATAATGCTGTTATTTTAGAATTACTTGAAAAATGATTTGATCAGCGGGTCAGTCGATTTCTCAAAATCTTCGATCGTCCCTTCCGTATAGACTTCTCCGTCTTTCAGCATAATGATCCGATCGGCCGTAGCACGCGCACATTCAATATCGTGGGTAATAATGATGGACGAGGTTTTGTATTTTTGCTGAACGTCGTTAATCAACTCGCTTATTTCATCAGATGTTACCGGATCAAGTCCTGTGGTGGGTTCATCGTAAAGCATAATCTGGGGGTCAACAACCACCGTGCGTGCCAGGCTGATCCTTTTTCGCATGCCGCCTGAAAGCTGCGATGGCATTTTATTCAAGGCATCGGCCAAACCCACATTCTCCAGCGCCTCAATTACTTTTTCGGAGATTTCCTTTTCTGTGAGGCCTTTTTTTATTCTCCGCAAGGGGAACTCCAGGTTTTGTCTCACGGTCATCGAATCATACAAAGCGCCACTCTGAAAAAGAAAGCCAATCTTCTTTCTTAACTCACTCAATGTTGCGTTACCCAGTTGGCCCACTTCTTCGCCAAACACATGGATTTTTCCTCCGTCGGGATTCAATAAGCGGACAATGCATTTGATCAAGACCGATTTCCCGGAGCCTGATTTGCCCAGGATGACCAGGTTTTCGCCCTTGTAAAGATTGATCGAAACGTTAACCAATACCGGCTCCATGTCGAATGACTTTTTCAGGTTCATGATCTCAATAACCGGCTCATTGCTTCTGTTGATTATTGGCCAGGGATCTGCAATTCTTTCTGTTTGAATGGTATTCATGACATTAACATATCGGTAATTTGTACTGCAATCATATCGGTAACGATAACCAGAAGCGAAGCCAGTACGACAGCTGAATTGGCGGCTTTGCCCACACTTTCAGTTCCACGTCCTGCATTGTATCCTTTGTAGGTCCCGACTAATCCGATCACCGCACCAAAGAAAAATGTTTTGACCACGGCAGGTAAAAAATCGATAAAGGCTATGGAGCTAAACGCCTGGGAAAAAAACAGGGAAAACGTCACATCACCTTTAATATTCGCACCGGCCCAGCTTCCGAGGATGCCCATCAAATCGGCATACAAAACCAGCAAAGGGATCATTAAGGTGGCTGCCAGAACCCGCGTAACGACTAAAAACCGCATCGGGTTGGTCGACGAAACTTCCATGGCTTCAATCTGCTCGGTCACTTTCATCGATCCAAGCTCCGCCCCCATTCCCGAGCCCACCTTACCGGCACAAATCAGTGCGGTAATCACCGGGCCCATTTCCCGGATGAGCGAAACGGCAACCATTCCCGGAAGCATGGACACTGCCCCAAAATCGACCAATACCGGTCGCGACTGAATGGTCAGCACCAGACCCATAATGGCGCCGGTAATCGAAATAAGAGCCAAGGACTTGGACCCGATCTGAAAACATTGCTGAAAAAATTCTTTCCATTCAAAATGACCGGAAAACATTTCCCGAACCAGACGGCCTATAAATAGGGACACGTCAGCAACGTCCATTAAAAAGCGGCTGAATAATCCTGTTTGCTCCAGCGTTTTTTCGCTGAGCCTGGTCATGGAATGTTTCGTCACATCGCGAACCTTCGGAAGGACTCTCGGAATGACTTGAATAATAGGAGTAAACTTTCCCATATCAATTTTAAGTTTGCCTATAAGTTGGCATAAACTTACGCCTATCGCCCCAATATTGTGTTACATAATTTTAAAAAAGAATTACATGATTCACACATCTATGAAGACGAAAAACCTGACTGTTAAGTCATTTGCATCAACCATTATCGGTGACAAGGGGAACCAAATAGCCATTCTTTCTGCTGAAAGGAAAGTCCGATCCCGGATCAATTCAAATTGTTATTGGAGAAAGTTTGAGTAACAAATAAAATCACTTTTTGAATAAAAAACCTTATTTTTATTCCTTAAACCTTAGTAGTTAGCGATTAACGTAAAGACCACAACCTTATTTACCTTATTTGATGAAGATTGAATACCACAATTTATTCACCCATTTTATTTTTACAACCTTTGGGCGAAACCGGATCATTCCTGAGAAGAACCGTGTGAGAGTTGAGAAATACATAACAGGAATTGTGAGTAAAAATGAGTCGAAACTTTATGCTATTTTCGCCAATCCAGAACATGTTCATTTTTTGGTTTCACGCTCCCCCGCAATTTCTGAGTTGGATATGGCAACGATTATTGCAGATAGCTCAGAAAATTTCATCAATGAAAACAAATTGAGTATAGGACCTTTCAGATGGCAGCAATCGGCCTCCGCATTCTCCGTTTCAAAGTCGGATGTCGACAAGGTTTGCAAATATATTTTAAACCAGCCCAAGCACCATAAAAAACAGAGCTTCTCTGAAGAATATGAACGGTTTCTGAAGCACTATCAGGATACCATAAAAAATAAGGTAGGAGGGGAATAATTCTAAAAGAGCTACTAAGGTTAGAACAGAAAATAAGGTTTTAGGAATAGCATAACGCTAATTCTCGCCAAAATTTCGAATTGATTCCATGATATCCACAGAAATAAAGACCAGTCTGTTGAGCTCCCTTTCAAGGATTGTGGTGTTCAACCTTGTCCATCGTTTCCGTAGGTTTCATCTGCGGCTATTGTTGTTAACTGCGGATTTCGTTCATCAATTAAACTAATTTCGGAACTCAGCAACAACACAAGCAACCGACCTCCGATCCACCAACAGCATAAACTCAAAAAGAAAGACCGTCCCCTTTTGGGGAACGGCCTTCCTAACACTAACCTTCACTTAAAAACCCAAACCTAAAATCGGTATCCTAATGACAGACCAAAGCCTGTATTTTTTGCTGTTGATTGATCATCTGAAGAATCGTCGGGAATAATATTCAGCATCCCGAACTGGGTGTCTAACTGCAGAAACAAGCCACTGGCCATTTCAAATCCGGCAAAAATGTTTGCTCCGGCGTCAAAATCTTTATAATCGACACCTCGCTCAAGCGTTAAGGAATTACCTTCAAAAACTTGTTTGCCGCTGATCCCATAAGCCACGTATGGCCCAAAACCAAGCATAAAGAATCCGCTACCCAGGGGAGCTTTGTAAACCAGGTTCAAGGGCACTTCAAGATAGTTGATCTTGATTTCGTCGGTGAATTCGCTGCCCAAAGCCGTGTACGTGTTTTTGGCACCTTTTAGCGAATACATCAATCCGGGCTGAAAATAAAACTCCGGAGCAATTGGGATTTGAATATTAACCCCAAGGTGGTAACCCAGAAGCATATCATTTTCGAGTTTGTCACCACTCGATAGCTCTCCGTTTAAATTCTGGAAATTTACTCCACCCAATATTCCAAAGGACACATTGGACCGTTCCTGGGCAATCGCAAACGTTGCTGAAAACGCAAGGAGTAAGACAATTAATACAAATTTATTTTTCATGTGCTTATTTTTTAAGATTTTGATTTTCAATAATGAATTCTTCCTGTTTTACTGTCAACTGACTGTGACTGTAAACTGCGACTGTAAACTGCGACTGTAAACTGCAAACTTCCTCTAACTCCCTGCTTCGGCTTCCGCTTCGGCCTTCATTTTTTCGTTGGCTGTAATCAAAAACTCAACCCGGCGGTTTTGTGAGCGGCCATCATCGGTGTTGTTGTCATACTTCGGAAACGTTTCTCCAAATCCTTTAATACTTAGTCGGTCGTAATCGATATCTTTGCTGGTTAGATAGGCAGACACCTGGCCGGCACGTTCTTCCGAAAGGCTGCGGTTGTATGCTTCACTACCTTTGCTGTCGGTATGTCCCTGAACTTCGATGTTCGTATCCGGGTAAACATCCAGCACGTTCACCAACTTATCCAGGTTTGTTCTGGCATCAGCCGAAAGATTTGAACTGTCGAATCCGAATAGCACATTGCTGCTGAATTCAACCACGATGCCTTCGCCCACGCGTTCTACTTTTGCACCGGGTACCGTTTGTTCGATTTCCTCGGCCTGTTTGTCCATTTTATTGCCAATGACAGCTCCGGTAGCACCCCCAACAGTGGCTCCGATAATTGCTCCAAGCCCTGTATTTCCAGATGCCTTACCGATAATAGCGCCCATTGCGCCACCTGCGACGACCCCAACAGCTCCACCTTTTTGTGTTTTGTTTAGCGACGCGCAACCTGAAAACAAGAAAGCTGCACTTAGCACGAGTACCATACTTATTCGTAACTTTTTCATAGTAGATGAATTTATTTTGTCATGTTTCAATTCGATATAGACAAAGATAGGCTTGTGCAAACGCCGAAAAGTTACATTAATCTGGATTTGATTTACATGATTCACACATTATAAAGAGCTAAAAGCCAGTTAATCTGTAAATCATGTAATCTTTTACCTGAATAATATAACAACGATGTGGGGCAGAAGGTCGACCTTTGTTACTTACTTATACCGAGATATCCATTTTAAATCTGAATAAATATGTGGCACGCAGCATCAAATTATGATCTCCCTGATCAGCCGGAGAAGAAAGTCAAACACCTTTCAAAAGAAGCACTAATGGCATATTGATCCTTGATGCTGAAACCGGACAGATTGTTGATGTTAATCTAATTCAATGTATTGTCCGAGACATTTCCGGGCGCAGATAAGCAGGAAATGACCTGCGACTAAAAAAACATTCAATAAACGTGAATTAAAACAATTCGTTAAAATTAAAAAGCCAACAATTATGAGCAAGAAAAGCTTATCGGAGGGGGAGAATCTGAACCAAAAAATACTCTTGGTCAGCAACGACGAGCTATCGGAAATACTCATCGCCCTTGCGGTGAAAGAACCAGTAGGCGAGGTTTTTAAAACAGGCCACGGGTTTGAAGCCATTGAAATTTGCCGCCGAAACTCTGCCTTGAGTTTGATCCTCCTGGACATCAAGCTATCCGGGAAAGATGGCCTTGAAGTTTGCCGCCAAATAAGGACGTTCAACCGAAACGTGACGATTATTGCACAAACCAATCAAACAATGGCCAGTGAGCGGAAAAAAGCGCTTGAAGCCGGATGTAATGACTATATTCTGAAACCAGCAAAAAAGGATGACTTGATCAGCTTGATCATTAACCACCTTCAAAAAACAGGGAAAGAGAAAACAACAGGACAGGATCTTGCCACAAGAGCAAGCAGTTCTGACACGTATCGTCAGAAGGCAGAAAAGCTATTGCAAAAAAAGCCGCAAAAATCAGAGGTGCAACATACCGGAGTCGATCATTTAAAGCTCATCCACGAGCTTGAAGTGCATCAGATTGAACTGGAAATGCAAAACCAGGAACTCAGTCATGCAAAGGAAACGGCAGAACAAGCTGAAAAGAAATTCACCGAGCTGTATGACTTCTCCCCATCGGGCTACCTGACGCTCACAGCCGATGGTGAAATTGCTGAACTGAATTATACGGCCGCGCTTTTATTAGGCAAAGAGCGGTCACAATTGTTAAAAAGTCAGCTTGGCTTTTTTGTTTCGCCCGAAACCAGGCCGGTTTTTAATGATTTCATTCAAAACGTATTTCAAAGCAGAACTAAAGAAACCTGTGAATTAATACTGACGATTGCCGACAGTGCGCCTAAATACGTGCGTGTTGATGGGATTATCAGTGAGGCAACGGGAAAATGTTTGGTCACCATGGTTGACATTACCTTGCGTAAACAAGCCGAATTCGATTTGGTAAAAGCCAAAGAGAAGGCGGAAGAAAGCGACCGGTTAAAAACGGCTTTTTTGGCCAACATGAGCCACGAAATCAGGACACCCATGAATGGCATTCTGGGTTTTACCGAATTGCTTAAAACAAGTAAGCTATCCGAAGAAAAACACAAGCGATACATTGGGATCGTTGAAGAAAGCGGCGTCCGCATGCTCAATATCATCAACGACATTATCAGCATTTCAAAAATAGAATCGGAACAAATTGAGCTTTCAATTTCGGAAACGAATGTCAACACGCAGCTCGAATACATTTACCGTTTTTTCAAGCTCGAAGCAAAAAAAAAAACAGCTGCATCTTTCATTCACAACCGGACTGAGCGATGATGAAGCCAATGTGAAAACCGATCGGGAGAAAGTGTATGCCGTGTTGACCAACCTGGTGAAAAATGCCATTAAGCTTACAACTAAAGGCTCCATTGCATTTGGTTACCAAAAGACGGAAAACGAACTGGAATTCTATGTTACTGATACCGGTTCCGGAATTCCTGAAAAGGACAGAAAATTCGTATTTGATCGGTTCAGACAGGGAAACGAAGCATTGAGCCGAATGCACGAAGGGGCTGGCTTGGGCCTGGCTATTTCAAAGGCCTATATTGAGATGCTTGGAGGGAAAATTTGGATCGGAAGCAACAAAAAAACGACAAAAGACAACGGAACGACAATCTGTTTTAGCGTTCCGTATCATCCGGTCAAGAACCAGGAAAAGAAAGCCGCTCCAATCCTGAATGGCTATGCGATAAAAATACCGGAAAGAAAACTCAAAATTCTGATTGTCGAAGATGTCGAATTTTCGAGTCTGCTGCTAAGCAAGATGGTCGAAAATTTCACAGGGGAGTTTCTGAAAGTTACCACTGGTAAGAAAGCGGTTGAAACCTGCCGAAAAAATTCGGATATTGACTTAATTCTTATGGACATCAGCATGCCCGAAATGGACGGTTACGAAGCAGCCAGGCAGATCCGGCAATTCAATCAAAACGTAATCATTATTGCACAAACGGCCCATGCCCTGTATGGTGACAAGGAAAAAGCGCTAGCGGCCGGATGCAACGATTATGCATCAAAGCCATTAAATCTAACGGCTTTGAGTAAGATGATTGACCGCTATTTTCGACAAAAAAAGGTTAAGCAATAGGCGCAGTTCAATTTGAAGTCAGCCTAACAAAATATCCTCCCAATTCATTTCATGATTAAGTCCATCTCAGCATTCTGGGGTGAACTTTCTATGTCAATGCGAAAAGAAAAGCATAAACCCGTAAATTACCATAAGGACATTAACTGGACAGTAAAAAAAATCGCACTCCACCGGCTTTTCAATGTGCCAGTTGACCGAACGGCTGACTGAAGAAAAATACAACGGGAGCTATGAACAAATCGGTAAAGCGATCATGAAATACTCGTCCAATTCTGGCCTGGATGTCGTTAACTTTTGTGAGCTGGTCCTATTCTCTTTCTTAACCGGAAATGCAGATATGCACCTAAAGAACTTTTCACTGATCCATCAGACGGGAGCAGGCACTGTACTTGCTCCTGCTTATGACCTTTTGACAACTGCATTGGTCAATCCCGCAGATGACGAGGATCTGGTGGCGATTTCGGTCTGACCGTGCCACACTTTTCGGTTTAAACCGTGCCACTTTGGGAGATGCTGCAATTATACAAAAAATTTAATCTTCATTCTTCAAA